>CAMWQX010000009.1 GCA_947176475.1 uncultured Bacillota bacterium | reverse complement strand
ATTTCTCTTTACCCAAAGAGACTATTATGTAATCTCCATCAATCTTATATTTACTTGATTCAACTAAGGCCTTTATGACAAAATTAATACTCTTAGTTACACCATTATAATTTAGTTTCACTGTATAAGTATCAGCGCCACATGTACTTTTAGGCTTAATTGTAACTTTTCCATTTGCTAAAGTATCACTAATTTCAAAATCTTTAGTTTTATCTACACCTTTACTATTATATATTTTAAAACCAAACATCTGATAACTCAAAATATTTGCTGAAGTGACATTCATAATATAATAATCATCACTACGGGTATAGACATTCTCTGCTGTTCCATTAATCGAAACAATATTAAAAGAAGGATTACCCGAACTAGCATTCTTCGTATATGCATATATTACTGGTTCACATCCGGAATATGTCGTATCTTTAACACCAGCCATATCTTCCCATTTTTTCTTATCTATTGAATAATAATTGCGTCCCGAAGTAATATTCATATAATAATGCATATCTTGATTTGAATATGTTGTTTTACACATTGAAGGGAAATAGCCATTCGAATACTTCACTATAACTGTATAATCTCCCGTTATTTCAATTGGTGAGAATTTAACCGTTTTAACTCCACTTTCTGTAGCTGTTCCACTTCCCAAAGAAATCCAAGTTCCCGAATTATTTAAATTATTTGAAGTCGACAAATAAACGGTATAATTACTATTTGTCGTAACCTCAACACTAACTTTATCTAAATATTCTTTCTCAGTAGTTTTCTTGCTGAATCTTGCCGATGCATAAATGCTTCCATTTATTGTAAAAGATAGATTAGATAGAGTATCTGATGCATTATAAGCATTATCATAAGTATTAACCGTTACTCCCGAAAAAGTCGAAAGATTAGTACATACACGTCTATCACCATAAGAAACATAAAAATATCCATTATCACCATAAGTTGGTCCCCATGAATTTTTAACAATCCAAGCTCCCTTTGTCCCTGGATTATTATAGAAATTGGATGTCGCAACAGAATCATCCCAACCAACTACCACAACAGCATGATTAGTTGCACTTGTTCCATTGTAATAATAATACTTGGAATTTTTAAGATAGGCATCATTATAAAATATTGATACTCCCACAGATCCATATTTTATAACTTTTTCTTTAATATTTTTTATTTGTTCACTATCACATCCATTGCCAATATTATAATAACGCGTAGTATATTCTGAAATATCTAAAACAGCTTTGTCTATTGGTAAAGCGTTTTTACTTATCTTCTTATTGGTCTTCTCAAAAGGCATTGAACTTTCTAAAATCGGTCCTTCATGTCTAAAGAAGTAAGAAGAACTAAAATAAGGATTACCTCCACCATCTAACTGACGATTTAATCCATCATTTTTTATACCATCTGTGAAGGCGTTTCTCGTCATCGAATACTCAATATGACGTTCTGACAAATCTAAGATGCCTAATCCTTCTTTTAAAGCTGATGTTTCTACTAATGAAATACCCGAAAAAGCCCAACAACTATTAGTTCCATATTGATCCTTAGCTGGTGTTATTAAACCATCATCTAAAGCACTATAACGACTTGTTGTAACACTTGCTGAATCCAAATTAGTTAAGACATTAGAAAATAAACTTCTATACTTATTAGTACCTTTAACCTCTAAAGTATCCTCACTCTTAGCATATAACTCCTTACAATAAGGGGGAATATCATAATCATTCTTAATATCGTCACTTAAACTAAGCCATCTTTGATATTCATCGCTCATTTCGCATACTTCCAAGGCAAATACTGATGAATTAGTCATCATTATTGCTAAAAAGATAAATATTATTTTCCTAATCCTACTCATATTTGCAACTACTCTCTATAATAGTATTATAACAAAAAAGCGATACTATTAAAACATAAATAAACAAAAAACGAGTAATTTCTTACTCGTTATTTAGTTATTCTTTCTAAATCCACGGGATAATCAATAACAATATCGGGTTTCGTAGAGCCTTTCTCTGTTGATGCTTTAACGACAAAATGAATATTATCAACATTTTTCCTTACATCATCAGTAAAGTGTAAGACACCTTTGTCACTTTCCGCAAAACTCCACCCACTATTTTCATCAATTACGTCTTTTAAACTCGTTTTATTCTCTAAAGAATTTGCACGTGTTGCCAATTCATAATAATTATTCTTTTCATCTACAGCATAATACCCAATTTGAAAAGTATATATTTCCTTATCTTCTCCTAGATAAGCGGCATTTGCTGCATGGAAATAATTCATATCACCATTTAAGAAAAAATGCACATTAACTATAGCTATATCTTTCTTATCTAATTTACCTACATATATCTTATTCTTACTATTATAATCAGCAATATACATTGTTAAAAATAATACAATACATATAAGTACAATGATTAATGGAGCTGGATGATTAAAGAATTTCTTTATAGAAGCCATAAATTTATTTTCTTCTCGCTTTACTTCTTTTTTTGCAATCTTTTCATCACTTACTTCCGTTTTAACCTTTTTAGTTTGTTTCTTAGCAGATTCACCTTTTTTAGTTGTTTTCTTTGTTGCCGCCATTTGTACCACTCTCCTCTTTAGTAACTAAACTCTCTGGTTCGATATTTTTAAGTTTAACAGATATAACTGTATTTTCATTTAAAACAGTTCCCGTTTCTATGTTACTTGATGTAATATATCCATATCCATCTAATTCATATTTTACACCAACAAGCTTACAAAAATCAATAAATTCATTACTACTCCATCCGATTACGTCTGGCATAGTAATCTTACTACCATTACTAACTAGGAAGACACGTGCTTTTTGACTAGTCTTCGTATTCTTTTTCGGATATTGATTTATAACCTTTGTTCCATCGCCTATAACAATAGTCGATACTCCTTTAGCTTGTAGTTTGCTAACCGAATCAGTAATATCTTTATTTAAATAATTATCAATAGTTACTATCTTTGATGTATCTATATCACTAGGTCTTTCATCCAAGTTGCGATACTTAGCTACACTTTCCACTAACTTCTTGATTATATTTCCCATATTTTTTGAAGAACCTTTGAAATCTTTAACGGAAACATAAATAATATATTCTGGTTTATCATAAGGAAATACCCCAGCAAAAGAACGAATATTATTTGTTGAACCCTTAACATATTGTCCGTTTGAACCTGTATAATTTGCTGTTCCTGTCTTACCAATTAAACGTACAGCATCGGTGTGATATACTCGGCCTGTTGCTGCTTTATCTTCTCCATTAACCGTTAAATCCATCAATTCTTTAATCTTATTGACCGTAGAAGTCGAGTAAACTTTCTTAAGTTCGGTCTTCTTTCCTTGATAGACAACTTCATCGGTATTAGGATCAACTATTTTATCAATTATATAAGGTTTCATAACCGTTCCATCATTCGTTATCGTCGATAAAGCTTGAATCATTTGGACAGGTGTCACAGTCATACCTTGACCATAAGAAGCCGATGCTAACTCTGAATTATAAGTAAAATCAATATCGCCTTTTAATTCTCCCGAAAGTTCAATACCCGTTAACTCGCCAAATCCCAAATCGGAATAGTATTTATGTAATTTGTTGCGTCCAACTGACTGAGCCAATCTAACAGCTGCCGTATTTGAAGAATATGTAAATCCGACATCATAAGTAATGGTTCCCCAACCAGATTTATTCCAATCGTGAATATTATAATTATCAACCTTTATAGAACCCGATGGATAAGTTTTACTTCCATTATATTTTCCCTCTTCCATAGCACTCATGAATGAAAATATTTTCATTGTACTACCAGGTTCATAAGTAAATGAGGTTAATGGATTATTATAATTTGTAATATTTAATTTATTGGGATTATAAGAAGGTGCTGTTGAAGACCCAATTATTGCCCCTGTATCCGCATCTGCTACAGTAATCGTAACCCAACTAGGGTCAAATTCCATAAATTCCTCTACTGCATTATCCAAAAATATTTGTACTTGATGATCTAGTGTTAAATAAACATCATAACCATCTTGGGCGGGAACCGTCTTCGAATACTTATCCGCAAGTTGATATCCATAGGCATCTCTTTGATAAGTAACTGAACCATCCTTACCCTTTAAATACCTATCACAGTATCCTTCAATTCCTAATTCACCTTTGATTTCTCCCGTCTCCTCATTAGTTTTAGCATAGCCAATTATATAAGAGGCAAAATCACTATTCGGATAATATCTCTTTGATTCTTTAATAAAATCAATTCCTGGTAAAGCTAACTCTTCTATCTTTCTTTTGGCATTCTCTGTTATACCTTTACCAACAGAACCTAAATATGTTTGATATAAATTAGGTTGATTTAACAACCTTAATATCGTCTTATAAGTCTCTTCATACTTATTTGGAGCTAATACCTCTGCCAATTTCTTAGCCGTCATATCCTTATCCTTAACATGTTTAGGATATCTTTCATCACTAGTTCGCTTTTCTGACAAATAAGCAACAACTGTATATGAATTAATATTTTGGGCTAACGTCTCTTTTCCTGTACGATCATATATATTTCCCCGATTAGCCGTTAAAACTTTAGTTGCCGTACTACGGTTTTCTGCGAGTTCCTTTAAATTAGTTCCTTCTACCTCATCATTTAAGGCTACCACCCCTAATTTGTAGGCAAATAAGCCAAATAAAAATACAATACAAATTATAAAAAATAAATTAATTCTAATTGTATTGTATTTAAACTTCATATTAATTTCTCTCCTTAAGTATAACTATTTGATTACTATTATATTATCATTATTATAACTTAAACCATTTTCTTTTGCAATGTTTTGAATATTTGATAAACTTGCTAACTCATCAACTTGCATTGATAATCCTGCATTTATATTCTCTTGTTCTTCAATTTGTCTCTTTAACTTTTCCACTTCTATATTTGAGCTAGATAAAGAAGCACTTGTATAAACCGTAATAACTGGTGCAATAAAAGCAAATACAGCTATCAAAAATAACATTACTTTGTCTCCTTTAGCTAATCTATATGTTTGATTATTTGTCGTCTTTCTCATAATTTTATACCCTTTCTATTACTCTCAATTTAGCACTTTTACTACGGCTATTTTCTTCCATTTCTTCATCACTTGGAAGAATTGGTTTTCTATTTATAAGTTTAATCTTTGGTTTATATCCCTCTGGAATATCCGGCAAACCCTTAACTAAACTGTTTACTTCACTATTTAATTTAAATGTTTGCTTAACTATCCTATCTTCTAACGAATGGAAAGTTATTACGCATATACGTCCATGTTTATCCAAGATATCTATAGCATCTGGTAAAACACTTTCTAAGACGCTCAACTCTTTATTAACTTCAATTCTTATTGCTTGAAATATTACTCTTTCTGGATGTCTCGTTAAAGCATATTTAACAGGAACACTTCTTTTAATAATATCCACTAGTTCAAGAGTTGTACTTATTGGTCTTGAATTAACGATATTCTTAGCAATCACACGGGAATATTTTTCTTCCGCATATTTGTAGAATATTTCTGTTAATTCTTCGTGTTTATAATTATTAACCACTTCATAAGCAGAAAGTTTTTGTTCTTTATCCATTCGCATATCCAATCTAGCATCTTTCATAAAGGAAAAGCCGCGTTCAGGATCATCTATTTGTGGGGAAGAAAATCCTAAATCAAAGATAATTCCATCTACTTTGTCAATGCCCCGATTTTCAAGTTCATCTTTCAAATTAACAAAATTACTTTTTATTATATCTAACTTATCTTCATATGCTTTTAATCTTTCTTTACTGCTTAATATTGCTTCACTATCTTGTTCAAAAGCATATAAATGCCCAGTAGTTAATCTCTTTAGTATTTGTTCACTATGTCCACCATATCCTAAAGTACAGTCAACATATATACCATCTGGTCTAATATTCAAATTATCAATAGTTTCCTCTAATAAAACACTCTTATGCATTAAAATCACCTGTTGTAAATAGATTTTCTGCTATATCAGATAATTGATCTTCATTATCGAATAAGAACTTATCCCATAACTCTTTAGACCATATTTCAAGTCGATCGTTTGCGCCGATAATAACGCATTCCTTAATTATATCGGCGTATTCGATCAATGGGGAGGTAATGCAAATTCTACCACTTCGGTCGAATTCGCAAGTAGCAGCGCCAGATAAAAAGAAACGTGTGAAATTTCGAGCATCCCTTTGCGTAAAAGGTAAAGTTTTAAGTTTTTCGACTATTCGATTCCATTCCATTAATGAATAGACGAATAAACATTTGTCTAATCCACGAGTTACGATGAATTTCTCGCCAAGCTCGCATCTAAACTTGCTTGGTATGACTAGACGATTCTTCTCATCAATATTATGATGAAACTCACCCATTAGCATTAGGAATTCCCCACTTTCTTCCACAATCTACCACTGTCTACATATAATATACTACTTTCCCCACCAAAATTCAATAAAAAAAGGACCCTTTTTCGGTCCTTTACATTGACTAGTTAAATTGAATCGTTTTTTTAACTTCATCTGAAGACATACAAGTATCCTCAAGTCCATTTAACATCTCATATTGTGAATCAATATGTTCTTCTTTTGGTAACTCTTCTTGTAATTTGAATAAATCACGTCTTATCTGACTCGTTTCTCTTTCAATCTTTTCTTGATATTCTTCTATATCTTCTTGTGTTACTGTTTCTAAATCCATTCCTACTTCACTAATCAATCGTTTAAATTCTTCACTTATCTCTTTAGCAGATAAACGCATTACAGTATCTTTTTCTGCATTTCGGATAAATTCAACAGCTTCATAAAGAGAGACAAATTCTTCTTGTAAGCTCACTAGTCTGTCAATCTCTGCTGCACTAATTTCAAATTCATATGTTCCATCTAAATTTTTTGAAGATTTAAATAACTTAGATGCTAACTCATAAAGAACCTCATTAGTATGATTCATTCCCTCTTGTGTTGTATAATATTTAAATAAATTTCTATTAACCATTTCTTCAAAAAGGGTACCATCTATGACATGACATACAAGATTTGGTTTTGCTAACAATTCATCCAAATTAGCTGGTTTATTTATTGTTTCATCTTCAACATCTATATAATTGCTTCTTATATTAATACGAAGTAAGTTTTCTTCATCTAAAGTTGCATAATACTCCTTAATGGTATTATGATATTTTTGTAAAAAATTATCTCTTAATTTTTGATTAGCTCCCGTAGCATTCCTCCAAAAACTACGATTATTATTAACTCCTTCAATGTCCTTCTTAGTACTATTTAAGGTACGAATTAAATTTCCTACTGCTCTAAATTGTAATAATCTTCTCTTTTCTGCCTCATAAATATTTGCTACTTCTTTATCACAATAGATACTTTTTTCATCTTCGATTTTTTTACGTTCTCTTTTGGCCTTAAGAATATCAAAATTTTCTCTTAATTCCACTTTAGTTAATAGGTTACTTATTTTATAGCCTGTTTGCTCCAAATTCTCTAATTGAGCATTTAAAGCATTTATTTGTTCTTGAATATATTGTTGATCAGCTTTTAGTTCTAAAGCTTCTGTTGCAATCGTTTTATAAGATAAGTCTTTATTACCTTCAACTACGACAAATGATTCTACTAAAGATATCATCTTTTCGCGACTTTCACATAACGCCTTAGCTCTTTCTATCTTGTTATCTAATCCAGCGATTCTTTCTACAAAAACCTCTATTTCTCGTTCGCTTTTTTGAACATCCTTATTTGTTGGTGTAATAATTTCTCCACTTTCCTTATATGTTAAATATATTGCTTTAAGTCTATAATATGTTTCATTGTCAACTACACCATTATTCTTAATTTCTTCCTTTAAAGCTTCTGGTAAGCATTCAAAGAATTCGGTTCTCGTCTTTAAAATTCT
This sequence comes from uncultured Bacillota bacterium, assembly GCA_947176475.1. Taxonomy (GTDB): domain Bacteria; phylum Bacillota_I; class Bacilli_A; order RF39; family UBA660; genus CAG-582. The sequence goes on along the minus strand of CAMWQX010000009.1, from coordinate 4,888 downwards.
TTGCAATGATTCAAACATACTTAAACATTGTTCTTGACTTTCATTACCGATAATCTTTCCCGTTTTATCTGGCGTTAAGAAGTTTTGGATTGCTCTTCTTAAGACATCATCATCACATATTTTAGCTATCTTACGTAAAGATAGTATTGCATTTGCAAATTCCTCTTGTACAGCATCAATAGAATATAGCCATAAGAAAGTTGCCTTCAAAGCTTCTTTATCTAAATCCGATTTAACAAGTCCCATTACATAATCTTCAGCACTCTTTATATCTTCAAAGAAATTTTCTGCATCTTCTTTTTCATAATAAGTGTATTTATATCCCAATTGTTCCATCTTATTCGTATATTCTTGCGTTTTAGTATCAACAATTCCTCTTAACTCGCCAAGATCACTAGATAACTTTTCTTTCTTCTCTTGTAAATCTTCGATATAATTATCAATTATTCCCTTTAATTCTTCATCACTCATCTTAGCAATTGAATTACTTACAAGTTCTCTAATACTATTTTCAATAATTTCCTCTAACTTCTCAATTGCTTGAATGTCGCTATTAAGTTGCTCAATGACTCTGTCATTTTCCCCAAGCATACCCTTAGCTTCTTCCATTCCTTCGCAAATATCTTTTTTAGCTGTTGCTAAATATTCACGATATAATGAAATATTCTTATCATCACTTTTTTCATAAAATTCCCCTAAACTAGTTAATTTCATGCCAAAACCTCTCCTTTTGCCGCCTATTATAATATAGATTATCTATAATGTCAAAAAAAGAGTTAGTTCATAACTCTTTTAAACATTTTCTCAAGTTCATATCTTGTAAAAGATATAATCGTTGGCCTACCATGTGGACAATTGTAAGGATTATCACATAGTACTAAATCTTCAAGTAACCTTTCTGCTTGTTCTAAAGTAATTGCTTCATTTCCTTTAACACTCATCTTACAAGCCATTGTTGCTGCTATATGATCTTGAAATTTTACTCTATCAAATAAAACTTTATCTTCGATAATAATTTCAAAGATTCGTCTTACGCTTTCCGTTTCTAAACCTTCTCTTAACCATGTTGGATGCTCTTTAATTATATAAGTATTTAAACCAAACTCTTCTAATTTAAAGCCCAATTCCTCTAAAATATCCATATGTTCTTTTATCTTCATAAATTCTGATGAAGTAAGTTCAATAGTTATCGGTATTAAAAGTGAAGTGGTAAATACCTTATCGCTTCTTAAAGCTCTTAAAACTTTCTCATAGTTAATGCGTTCCTGTGCCGCATGTTGATCAATCATAAACATTGACTCTTCATTTTGGGCGATAATATAAGTTCCCATAACTACACCAACTGGATACAATTCTAACTTTTTCACCAATTCATTTTCTTCTGTATCTAAATTGTTGTTTTCTAATACTTCTTCTTTCGCCATTTCAAATTCTGATTTTTTAAAATCCATTTGTTCCTGTTCTTTTGTCCCTGTATATACCTCTTCTTCCTCATAAACTAAAGGTATACTTATTTCATTATAAGTTGTCTCAGGAACCTTTACTTCCACTTTAGGAACTAATAAAGACTTTCTCAAAGCCGAACCAATCGATTCTTTTAACAATTCATTTAAACTATCTAATTTCGAAAATTTAATATCTTGCTTTGTTGGATGAATATTAACATCTATTAAAGTTGGATCCGTATTTATAAGAAGGACAACTACAGGATACTTTATATCTGGTTTAAAGGTAAAATATCCATCATTAATCGCTTTATTAACTTCACTATTTCTAACACATCTTCCATTAACTATCGTTGTTATATGATTTCTATTGCTCTTTAATATACTTGGTTTACAAATATAACCATATAAATCATAATCATAATTACTTGATTTTATTTCAATCATATTCGAGCTTACTGAATAGCCATATATCTCATGAATTGTCTTAAGTAAATCACCTGACCCCGATGTAAACACAATCCTTTTATCATTATTCGTTAAAGTAAATGAAATATCTGAATGAGATAAAGCTAATTTTTCGATATAACTCGTAACATTAGCTAACTCTGTAGAATCACTTTTTAAATACTTTAAACGTGCTGGTGTATTATAAAACAAATCCGCAATTTCTATTTTTGTTCCAACCCTTGCATCACTTATTTCATTTGTTATCAATTTTCCCCCATGAATAACCACATGGGTTCCCACACCATCCTTCATACAAGTTCTTAAATCAACTTTTGAAACAGAGGCAATACTTGGTAAAGCTTCTCCTCTAAAACCTAAAGTATTGATAAAAAACAAATCATCTTCTTTTAATAACTTCGAAGTTGCATGACGCGAAAAAGCCGTTATGGCATCATCTGGATCCATCCCCATTCCATCATCTAAAACGCGTATTAACTTTGTCCCACTATTTTCTAAATCAACAATTATCGTTTTACTACCCGCATCTATACTATTTTCTACTAACTCTTTAACAACGGAAGAAACTCGCTCAACAACTTCTCCAGCGGCAATCTTATTAGCTAAATCATCGCTCATTACCTTAATTCTCATCAATAGTACCCCCAAACATACTTGGTCTTAACTCAATATGTTTTAAATCAATATTGGTCGTAATTACGGTTGGTTTCTTTATCGTAATAAATCCCATACCGATTATTACAACATCCGTATTTGGCGAAGTTATCTCTATTTTATTAACCAAACCATCTGCTGCTCTAAAATATTTTTTAACTACTCTTTTCGCATCACTACTAGTAAATAGTGTAAAAGGTGTATCACTCTCAAACTTAAGATAATACTGATTATCAAAAAGAGCTACTGTTTCACATTCTTTCATTTGCATAGAATATGCTTTCACATCTTTACCTAGTACATCATGATTTAAGGCATTATTTAAAATAAATCCTGGCGAATCAATAAGTGTTAAATCATCACGCAAATTAACTCTAATAAAATCAAGTGTTGTATTCGCCTTAGCATTAACGACAATCTTAGCCGTTTTACTATCACATATATCCATTAAGTCGTTGATAAGTGTCGATTTACCCGAATTTGATATACCTAAAATATAAGCCTCATGAATATCCTTCTTCTCCAAATAATTTAAAATACTTTTAGCTCCATGGCTATTCTTTCCGCCCTTTATTTTTATATCATCATTAATCTCATAATAATCATGAATATATTCGATAATTCTTTCTTTCTTAATATTCTCAGGAATTAATTCACATTTATTGACAATCAAGACCTTTCTTTTCTTAATTGATCTAAAAATATCTATTACCTCTTTATTTAAATTGACAAAATCAACTAAAAAAATAACAAAGCGCACATCCTTATTTATCTTATTAACAATTTCCTTAACATCCTTAGGTGTTTCATTTACTGCTTGCTCTCCATAGTGCATAAGTCTAAAGCAACGCATGCAATATTTAGCATCATCTCGTTTTTTTTCTGGAATATATCCGAGACTTTCTTTATCTAATGACTGTAATTTAGCCCCACACCCATAACATATTTTATTCATAATATCTTCCCCTTTTAAATAGATCTTTCTTTGTCAGTCTCTTTATTACTATATTTTCTAATTTTCTATTTAACTTCGCTACAGCAAATTCATCCGCACTAATCGGATTTACTAAAATAGATGTAAATTCCATCCTATTAGCCCCATATACATCAAAAAACAACTGATCACCAATACAAGCTATTTCTGTATCAATTAACCCATAAGTTTTCATAACTTTTTTGTATTTGCGTTTTAAAGGTTTAAATGATAGATAACAAGAATCAACACATAATAATTCTTTAAAAGGTGTTACTTCCTTCTTAAAATTATTACTCATGATAACTAATCTAAATCCCATCTCTTTTAAATCCTCAAATAAATCTTTTACTTTCCTTCCTGGTGTTTTTACATTTTCTGGTTCCAAAGTATTCGATAAGTCAAAAATTAGACATTTAATTCCGCTCTTCTTAAGTGTCTTATAATCTATATCATATATACTTTTAAAATATTTATCAGGAACGAATTTATCTATCATTTCTCTATCCTCCATTACTAAGCATAATTATAACAAAAAAACCCAAAAAAAAATAGTTTCATTCGAAACTATTTTATCTATTAACTGTTCCTGTTGTTGGATAAGGACGAGCTTTGCAACTATTACTTGAAGAATCCCAACTACAATTTCCGCTTCTATCACAAGATTCAAAATCATGATAATTTGCACATCCAGGGGTTGTACGTGTTGTTGTGGTTGATTTTCCTTCACATTGCGATGGATCAGATACCTTTTGTAATGCCCAACCTTGACAAGTTCCACTATTTACTATTCTATCAAAGGCTGCTTTATCGGCTATATTCATACAAGTATTTGTCGTAACACAAACATAAAGAGTATCTGCAGAACTGTTGCCAGAACTAGTTGAACCTGGATTTTCTATCTCTTCCATACAATTTCCGTTAGCATCCCATACATCAGCCATTTGCATAAATAGATTAATAAGCATTGGCAAGAAAAATAAGATAATTGCATAAATGGCTCTTTTTCCAAATCTTTGTGCAACTTTCTTAAGTTCTGCTCCACCATCGCCTTTAGTTAAAGCCTTAATGGTATCTAAAGTTGAATATATTATAACAAGAAGTGGTGCTACTATACGAATAATCTTTAAAGCTCCATATAAATCCTTTGTAACATTTGGTCCTAAAGGACAACTTCCTGCATATACATTCGTACTCATTAAAATAGCACTTACTATTAAAATCGCTAATAAAATATGTGATTTTCTTTTCTTTTGCATACTATCACCTAATTCAATTATAGATGAGCTTAAACCGATATGCAAGTTATTTACAATAATTTAACGAATAAATTTACAAATAATAAATA
>CAMWQX010000008.1 GCA_947176475.1 uncultured Bacillota bacterium | reverse complement strand
GTATCACGATATATACAGTCTTCATAAATAGTCATACCGTCTAAGAAGGCTCTATAAATATTTGGTTCTTTTTCTTTAAATTCATCTTTGTCAATTAAATATAGTTGATAGCTTTCGGAGATGTTTTGAAGTAATACTTTAAAGAAATAATTACTTTTCATTTTAGCAAGTTCATCAGCATTAAGAATAAAGATATCAATAGATTTCTTTTTATCTTTAATATCAATTATCTTATCCGTTAGATAATTGATTTCTTTAATAGAATCATTATAAATTTTATCATCATAGAAATTAACTGTTTTTCGCACAAAATTATCTGATTGCATTTTATTCATCTTAGACAACCAAGCATAAGTTTCAGCTATGGAATCAAAATTGAATACCCAGTTATATGGTGCTGTTTTTATCTCCGTTAAATCAATAATAATGCCATTATAGTTATAATCATTTTTTAAAAGTTCACTGACATTATGTAAGAAGATATTATATATGCCCTTCTTACATAAGTATTCTTTTTGAATTTCGGTGTATTCTACACTTTCATTGATAAGATTAGTAATAATATAATTGATAGATGTACTTGAAGTCTTAACTATGTGTTTTTTTCCACTTATGAAGATGATTGGAACATCTGTTTTTACTTCTTCACATCCATCATCAATATAGATAACACTTGTGATATCTGGTTCATTTAAATTATCACTTATGACATAATCCATTTTTTCCGTTTCCATAAAGTAGATTAAAGCATCTAGTAAATTGTTCTTACTACTCGTCTTTATTAATATTTTTTCTTCCATCGCATTCTCTCCCTTGTAAATTTATTATATCATCTTTTTTTATTATGTTATAATAAATTTGTTAGAGGTGGTTTTGTGAATTTAGTAATATTACATGATAATAAGTTATTATGCGAAAAGAATAGAAATGAAATTGGTTTTATCCATGTTCCGCATTATTTTACACAGAATGAAGATTTTGGCAATCTAAGTATCTTTATTACCCTTCTACTTGGGGGAATGATAGATGAAAATTATGGTTCAAAAGTAAGTTATGATACAAATGCTTGGGATAGCAAGTTTGAAGACTTTTTTGCGGGAGATTACTTAATACAAGTTGATAAAGATACCTATTATTATGATCTAGATGAATCTCTTGCGGATTATAACAATAAAGAAATTGCTAATCTAGTACTTAAAAATTTGGAATCTATTCCGAAACATTTGATATGGAAAGATTGTGAATATTTAAGGGATAAGAATATCACGATGGATGATTATGCTAGGGATGAAGTTACACCTTATTCTTTTTCGGGAGTTGAAACTTATGATTCTGAACTAATTGATGTTATAAAACTCATTAGTAAGACACGTGATGAAAAGGATGCATTATTGCTTTATTCAGGAGGAAAAGATAGTACTTTAGCTGCTATTAGACTTAAGGAAATGGGATATAATCCCTACTTTATTCATTTTAATAATGGATCAATGCTTGATAGCGATAAACCATTCTTAACTTTTCAAAATACTTTTAAAAATTTTGATGGTTATGTTTTCCCATATGAATATAGTGATGTGGATATAAATAAATTGTTTTCTTGGTATTTTGGAGAATGGCAAAGGCAAAATGATAATTTAAGACTTACATCAGAAATAAGATGCTTATCATGTAGAATGGCAATGTATACTAAAGTTTTTGAAATAGCTAAAAAGAAAAACTTTAAGATTATCTCAGAAGGGGCTAGAATTAGTCAAAAGTTCTTTATCGAACAGATAAGATTTATTCCGAGTTTAGAGGAAATAGCTGAGAGACTAGGAATTAAATTATTGTTTCCCGTTCTTCATTTAGATGATGATAAAAAGCTAATAAATGAATTGCTGAAAAGTGGTTTTTCATCGAAGACTTGGGAATCAAAATGTCTATTAGGTGAACCAGCTGTGGAAAAGACACAAAAGGACGAACAAGTTATTGAGGATTATTACAACAACCATATTCGTCCTAAAATTTTAAATTATTTGCACATTGAGAAGTAATTATTTTACTTCTTTTTTTCTTTGATTTTGACAGCTGTACCATAGGCAATTATTTCGGCAGCGCCATTCATAACGGATGATGATCCATAACGAATGTTAATAATGGCATCGGCCCCTAAATTGTTAGCATCATCTACCATTCTTTTAGTAGCAATTTGTCTGGCTTCCGCAATCATATCTGTATAGCCTTTTAATTCACCACCAACAATAGTTTTCATGCCTGCCATGAAATCACGACCAACATTTTTAGATTGAACAACTTGTCCTTTTACAATACCTAGGGCTTCAGTTATTTCATATCCCGGTATGTAATCAATATTTACTAGCTTCATCTTCTTCTCCTCCATTTATCTCTATTATTCTAGCAATTAAATTTCCAATAATACCAATTATAGGTAGTCCCAATATAGCAATAAGAATAAAATACATTACCCAGGGCATTTTTTCTACTTCAGTAAACTGAAAATACGTAACCATTAAAACTAAAAGAATAAACAATAATGAAAAAATGACGCTGGATAAAATAGCACCCATAATTTTCTTACCCCTATGGGATTTGACATCACGCATGGTAAATCCCTCCTTATTTAAAGTATTCATGCTATGAAAATAATTTGTTATATCAATATCTTTATAAGTTGCTTCACTATCAATAATATCCTTACACATCTTTTTTACTTTTAAATATTTTTCTTCCTCTTCTTTAATCTGTTTGATGCGATCATTCATAACACTTGCTAATGTTATTTCCCCAGCATCTAACATTTTTAGTTCTCTTATAGAGACATTAAGTTCCCGTAAAAATTTTATCTTTTTTAGTTTTTCGATGTCTTCTTCAGAATATATTCGATAATCATTGTCGTTATTGCGTTTTGGACTTAATAAGCCATTCTCTTCATAAAAGCGAATGCTTTTTTTCGTTAAACCTACGACATGGCAAACTTCATTGATAAACATGATATCCTCCTTTCTAGCATGAATATAACCTATAACCTAAGGGGAATGTCAATGATAAATTTACTCTTTATTTAACATTTCATAGAAGACATTTTCCGAGATTATCTCAATAGGAAATCCTTCTAATTTTAGGGCTTCAGCATTCTTTAGTTTGCTACTCTTTTTACCTTTTAAAATATAATTATAATCATTATTACCTAAAACTAAATAATTTGTTCGATTGGTAACTTTATCTTCAACATACCCGCCAGCATCAACAATGCTTTGCATAGCTTCTTTACGAGTCATATTGGCAAGAACACCAGTAATGGCGACATATTGATGATATAATGGATGAGTTTCATCAAAGATATCGGTTGTTGGCATAACTTGATTTGCTCTAACGCCATAATTATTAGAAGTATTATGACGCATAAATTCTTCTTTATTGCCAAATTCACTGATAATTTGACTCTTAAGTTTTAGATATACTTCATAAGTTATTTTAGAATCTGTTAAACTACGGTGAGCACCTTCATAACTGATATTATAAACCTTGGCTAAATCCATTAAACGATGATGGGTTAAATTTTTTAAAAGATATCGTCCAAGACGCATCGTATCAATAAAATTATTACTTAATTTTTTCGGATAATTAATACTTTCTAAAGTGTCATAGACAAAGTTAATATCAAAATTGACATTGTGCCCGATTAAAATATCATCTTCAATGAAATCCATAAATTTTGGCAAGACTTCATCTATGCTTGGAGATGATGCCACCATTTCATTGGAAATTCCCGTTAATTCGGTAATAAAAGGACTTATTGGGTTAGTGGGTTTTACAAGAGATGAAAAGGAATCAATGATTTTATCATCTTTGACTTTTACTCCCGATATTTCAATGATTTCATCATACTTAGGATCAAGTCCGGTTGTTTCAATATCGAAGACAACATAATCTTTGTCCAAGGCAATTAAGCTGTTACCTTTAAATTCTCTTATCTTTTTTAATGTTTCTGTATTCATAAATATACTCCTTAATTTATTAGTAATTTTATTATAGCATAATAAAAGATAAACTAAAATGTTGGAAAAGTTTATCTTTATTGTATATGTGGTCGAAAAGACATTTCGGGATTTTTTAAAATCTTCTTTTGACGACCTAAGTATAGTCTTTTTTCATGATTTAATTGATGATCTTCTTTAGCAATAAATTTTAGGTAATCTTCAGCTTCGTAATCGGTTTGATAGATAATGGGAAACATGTCCTCATAATATAGGCCATTGCGGTAAGACATAGCAAATCCATCAAAGTATAATTTAACATTTTCTTTGGTTACCTCAAAATAACCTTTACGCATAAGATTTTCAGCAAATGCTCTTCTCTCTTCGTTTAGCGTCATATAAAATCCGGGAGCACATCCACCTAAGAATGGGATACCTAAGCGATTATAGTTATTATTCTTTATTTGAAAAAACTGCGAATAAGTTAAATCGATAACAAATTGTCTTGCCCCGATTTGTACAGCAACAAATACGTGATTATTGCCCTTTTCATAGATATTGCGTTCATCATAGAAGGCGGGAGTTATGGTCGCATCACGGGAATATAGACCAAGAGCACAGCAGACAAAGTAAACTTTTCCCGACGCTTCAGCACAGCAATCTAATAAATCGACTTTTCCCAAATCAACATTTGCTTCATCATGATCATGACAAAAGCTAGCAGCCATAAAACTGCGAACACGATGAACAATATATTCAACAATTTCAATTTCATCTTTATCTTTGATAACTTCAGGACTGATTTTAACAAAATTTTTGGTAAAATTAAAATCAGGTTCATTTTTTAGAATAAATTGAATTGGCAAGCACTTTTCGGTCTTATATAGTAAATTAACAAACATGCGATAATCAGCATCAACAAAACCGGATTTATTCGCATATTCTGGGGCGATATTTTTCATGAATTTGTATAAATCATTCATCTTGCGATGGATATCATCAAGATTAGTTTGGTGTTCTTTAATATATTCACGATAAGCAATTATTTCTCTTTGATATTTATAATCCTTTAGAAAGCTCATGAAATCCCCTCTTTTTTGAATGCTATTATAGCATAAATAAAAAAAGATGCAATTGAGATTAATTACATCTTATTAGTTAGAATTTATATAAGTATTTGGATCAACTTGATAAGATACTTTGTCTTTAGTAAAATAAAGTATTGTTGCTTTATCGGCTTGATTAGAAAGTTCTTTAGTCTTCTTATTATAATTCAATATTTTCGTCTTTCCACTATTGCTCGTGAGGATTATCTTATTTCCTTCAATTGCATAAGAGCCTTGAAAGTCCTCGGTAGTCTCACTAGAATAAGCACCAATAAACTCCGTATATCGTCCAATCTTAGATAAAGTGATAGTTCCGCCATATTGAATACTTGTTCCAAAAAGATCTGTTAAAGAAGCCTCTTCCCCTTTGATTGTGGCATGTTTAAGATTCCATTCACCGATGAATTCGCTGTATTCTTGTTTATCTAAAATGTCGGCATAGTATTTTTCAACTTCCTTATTTAGATTAGTTTCAGAAATATTTTTTCTGTAGGCGATTTGGTTATAGATACTTGAGGGGAATATTTCTCTTAAATCACCTTCATTAAAACTTTTAGGAATCTTTTGTTTAATTATATGTCCTTTTTCATAAAGAAAAGCATATGGCATACTGGTAGTTACTGCTTCTACCAATTTTCCATCTTTAATGTAATAAGATTTAATTAAAGCCCAAACATAGACGAAAGATTTTTTATATGATCCTTTTATGCCAAGTTGTTCTATTTCAACAAATGTATGCGGATTTTCAACGGATTTATCCGTTACTTGATTATTTTCTACTAAGTACTCCTTTATTTGCTCATAGACTTTATCTTTGTTACTCTTCTCATTAAAATTAAATTCTTTAATAAGTGATGAAATAACTAAAAAAGCAAAGATAATTAATAAAGATCCCATGATAATCGTTTTTATTTTAGATATTTTATTCATTTTACTTTCACTTCCATTTATATTATAGCAAAAATTTGAAAAAATGGGCATATTATGGTATATTATTCAGCATTTAAGGGGGATATTTATGTTATGTAATTATGATGATTTAATGAGAGTCCATAGTAAAGAAGATATGAATATTTATCGAAAAATTGAAGAATATGTAGAAGGTGGCGTTGTAGTTCCCTTCGATAAAGATATTTTAGATTATTTAAATAGTCATGTCGATGCCGGAAATGAAGATTTAAAAACGAATTATCTAGATGCTTTAAACTCGTCTTATAGTATTGGTAAATGCCATCAGTTTTCAAGATATTTAGCTTTAGCTATGGCAGGAAGAAATTTTAAATTATGTGAAGGAAGATTAAGTGCTTTTGATAAGGGAGATTTCCCTCATGCTTGGATTGAAGATGAGACTTGGGTATATGATGTAACTTTTATGGGTGTTTGGCCTAAAGATGTTTACTATAAGCTATTCTTTCCTTGTGTAGATAAAGTTGTCGATTTAGAAAATGATGCAGCATTAAAAGAATATAAGAATAATACGGTTGATGCTAAAGTCCAAAATAAAAAGCCATATTTAAAATATCGCAATTGGTATAGCTATTACTACTCTCTTCGCGTTCCCTTTGTACCAGAAGACGTGGTGAATGAAGTTAAGACATTTTATTTCCCTGGCGATAGAAAGGGTGCATTCCTTTATGAGTTTATAAGTAATATTCAGGATTATTGGTATAAGACATGTAAGGAAAACAGAGAATTACCTGAAGAGGTTTTAGAAAGTGTCTTATTGGAATTTATTATTGGTGAACATTATTTAAAATCACCTTTAGATGTCTATTTAGAATATTTAAATTTTATAAGTACTAATTATGCTTTATATGAAGCTAAGAAGAAAGATAAAGATGATTTAACTTTATGGAAAACATCAGTTGATCAAAAATATTCTGGTTCACTTTGTCTATTCATTGGAGAATTGCCAAAAATCTTAGCATATGTTGATGAAGAAAAGAAAAAAGCTTGCTAATATAGCAAGTTTTATTTTTGTCTTCTTTTTATAATATCAGTTTCTTCGATGTGACCAATTAGTAAGGATGAATTATCATCATGATGGAAAAAATTGTCTTGTACGCGTTTTTCATCATAGTTAGCATAGCAATATTTGCAAAAATGCTTACAACAATTATAATCGCCAATATCAACCATTTGAACACATTCGCATTTGCCCTCTTTACGAGCTTTCCAACGAGGATATTTTTTTCCCGTTAAGGCATAAGCCATCTCACTAGACATACATTCGCCTTTAATAAATCCATATTCAACTAATGTTTCATCTTCAAAACAAGTTTGAACAGTCATATTATGGGTTCTCGCGATATTGCTAAATTTTTCACCAATAAATTTATAGTCATCTTTCGTAAATTCACGATACTTAAGAACACCCATATTCTTGCGAACATTTTTATAATCATCGATAAACGAGACAATTATATGTTTAACATAACCTTCTAAAAGAGATGTTACTCGAGCAAAAGCTTTCTCGTGATATTCAAGGTTGTATTCATCATTTAAAAGAATCGGATCATAACGAATATAGATATTATCGGCACCAATTATTTTAGAAATCTTCTTTATAGATTCAATAATCTCACTTTTATCAGGAACATTGGGTTCAATATTCTTTTTATAGGGAGTAAGGGTTACGTGAAAAATAATTGGTTTATCAATTTTAGGTAAATACTTTACGATGGGTGTCGGATTTTTCGTACAAAAAAGGATGGCATCGACATCTGAAAAAAAGATGCGACTTACTAAATGTTTATTAAAAGGATTACGGACATCAACAAAACCAGCTTCTAATCTCTTCATAAACCATTCGGTATAAAAGGCGACGATATCGGTTCTTCCACTGACATTTAGAATCATACTTTTTCTCTCCTATAAATAATTTTTTCAAACTTGGATTTTTACTTTTCTTTTTTGTTAGTATATCATTTTTATCAAAAAAAAGCATCTATAAATAGACACTTTTTATTTAAGCTAATTCATCACATATAAGATTAGATAGTTCTGTTGGATTATCAATTGGCAATCCTTCAATTAATCGAGCTTGAGCATAAAGAATCTTACTATAATTCTTTAAGGCATCCTTATCTTTCTTATATAGTTCACTTAACTTTTCAACAATTTTATGATTTTCATTGATTTCTAAGATTTTTGTCGCGTTGATATGCTCATCAGTTGGCATGGCATTGATAACTTTTTCCATTTCAATCGTAATATCACCAGCACTTACTAAACATACTGGATGAGTTTTTAAGCGATTAGTAAATCTTACTTCAGAAACATCACCAATGGCATCTTTCATAAGCCCAAGCATATCCTTCATATCTTCATTTTTCTTCTTTAACTTTTCTTTATCTTCTTCATCGCTTAAATCAATGTTTTCTTTAGCAATATTAACCATTTTCTTATCTTTATATGTTCCAATGGTTTGAAGAACAAATTCATCCATGTAATCAGTACAATAAAGAATATCTAAATCTTTATCTTTAAACGTTTCAACTTGAGGAAGTAAATCAATTTTATCAATAGTCTCACCACATACATAATAAATACTATCTTGATTTTCACTCATATTGTTAACATATTCAGCTAAAGATATTTTCTTCTTATCTTTTGATGAAGTAAAAATAAGTAAATCTTGTAATTTTTCCTTATTCATACCAAAATTATCATAAACACCAAACTTCAATTGATTGCCAAATGCTTCAAAGAATTTTTCATACTTTTCACGATTTTCTTCCATTAAAGTTTCAAGTTCTTTAACAATCTTCCCTTCTAGAGATTTAGCAATGGTCTTTAAACTCTTATCTTGTTGTAAGATTTCTCTGGAGATATTTAAAGATAAATCTGGAGAATCAACAACACCTTTGACAAAGCTAAAGTAATCAGGTATAAGTTCTTTACATTTTTCCATGATTAGAACTCCATTAGAATAAAGTTGAAGACCTTTTTCATAATTTTTCGTGTAATAATCATATGGGGCATGGGATGGAATAAACAATAGTGAATTATAACTTACTAAACCTTCAGCTGATGTGTGAATTACGCTTGTTGGCTCTTCATAATCAAAGAATTTATCCGAATAAAAAGTATTATATTCGCTTTCTTTAATTTTACTTTTGTTGCGTTTCCATAGAGGCACCATATCATTTATAGTTTCTTCTTCATAAACGTCTTCATATTCATCCTTGCTACCTTTTTTAAGTTCACGATGTGATAAAGTCATCTTGATTGGATAAGTTATGTAATTAGAATATTTTTTAATTAGACTCTCCAAGGTATGATCATGTAAGAATTCTGAATAATCAACATCTTCCGTGTCCTCTTTTAAGGTAAGAATAATATCCGTTCCGTAAGACTCTTTTTCAGCCTTAGTTATCGTATAACCATCAATACCAGTTGATTCCCATTTATTAGCTTCATCACTTCCATAAGCTTTAGAGATAACTTCTATTTTATCAGCAACCATAAATGAGGAATAGAAACCAACACCAAATTGCCCAATGATGTCAATATCTTTTTTATGTTGATTTTCCTCTTTAAATAAACTTGAACCAGATTTAGCAATAGTACCTAAGTTATTTTCAAGTTCATCGGCACTCATACCAATACCATTATCAGATATCGTTATTGTTCTTGCATCTTCATCAACAGATACATTGATGCAAAAGTCACTTTTCTTAACTTTTATTTTATCATCGGTCAATGATTTATAATGCAATTTATCAATTGCATCACTCGCATTGGAAATTAATTCTCTTAAGAATATCTCCTTATTTGTATAGATGGAGTTTATCATTAAATCCATTAATTTTTTTGATTCTGCTTTAAATTGTTTTTTAGCCATTATATATCCTCCTTATTAAATAAATAATAATTTAAAAACAATTATTTATACATGAGTTAAAACTCATAATTAATATATACCACGGATTATTAGCACTGTCAACATATAAGTGCTAATAATATAATAAATTAAGAGAAAGCAATAATACTTTCTCTTAGAAAAAAAGAATAATCATTTTAGTGATTATTCTCATGTAAATTCTCTTTCATTAATTTTTCAACAGTATGAAATAGTTTATCATTGGCTTTATCAAGTTCCATATTACCTACTTTAAAGGGTTTACCAAAACGAACACATAAATTCTTGCTACGGAATTTATATGCACCCGTTATACCAAAAGGAACTAAGTAAGCATCGGTTTTCTTAGCCATAGATACCGCACCGAATTTAAAGGGTTGTAAAAATAAATCCGTTTTATTTCTTGTACCTTCCGGAAATAATCCAACAGCTCCGCCACTTTTTAAAACTTCTAAAGCAGATTCGACGGCATGTTCATCTTTTTTAGATCGATCAACTGGTATGCAGCCAACACTTTTAAAGAACCAAGCGGTCTTCTTAGAATCAAAATACTCTTTTTTAGCCATATAAGTTATAAAGCGTTTAGTAGAAATAAGAGCATGACATTGATCATATAAATGGATATGATTTCCCACAATTAATATTGGTCCAGATTCAGGAATATTTTCCGCACCAATTATTTTGGGATTATAATAAAGTTTAAAGATGGGTCCAAGTAAGAAAACACCTACTCGGTAAAGAAAGGGTTTCTTATTCATCATCATTACCTCGATTATCGTTTTGTAAAGCTTTAAAATCCACTTTGCCTAATTTCGTTTTAGGAAGTTTCTTACGATAGACATATTGATAAGGAACCATATATTTAGCTAAATTCTTTTTACAATACTCTTTTATTTCAGATTTGACAAAGAGACTATGATATCCATCTTTTAAAACGATGAAGGCTTTTACTACTTCTTGTTTATAAGGATGAGGGATACCAACGACTGTACATTGTAAGACAGCCGGATGCGCTTCAATTACCTCTTCAACATGTGAGGGGTAGACATTATAACCACTGGATATAATCATACGTTTTGCACGACCTTGATAGAAGATAAAACCATCTTCATCCATATAACCTAAGTCTCCGGTATGTAACCAAATATGACCATCGTCATGAATTTGAAGAGCCGTATTGGTCTCAGATTCATCATTTAAATACCCCATCATGAAGGCCTTACTATGAATAACGATTTCTCCGGTTTTACCATACTTTAATGTTTTACGAGTTGCTGGGTCAATTATTTTAACATGATTTCCTGGTAAAGGAATACCAATGGAACCACTTTTATTAACATCATCATGTGCAAGAGTTACAGCGGCTAAGGCTTCAGATAGTCCATAACCTTGAGTAATACGCGCTTTAGAATTATGCTCACTCATATACTCATTCACACGATCTTCTAAGGATTTAGGCAACACATCTCCTCCACTTATAAGATATTTTAAATGAGATAAATCTAAATGGCGTTCATTATGACAATTGATAAGGGCTTCAAAAAGAGTTGGCACACCAAGTACAACTGTTGGTTTAGTCTTTTTGAACAATGTATCAAATTTTTTCGAATCAAATGTTGGTATCATAATGGTATAGCAACCTAATGTTAAAGGTGTATGCATGCAAACGGAAAGCCCAAAGCCGTGAAAATTGGGCATAATAGCTAAACAACAATCTCCAGGTTTTAAGTGAAGACAGATATCTCCCGTCTGTTTAGCACCTAAATAGAAGGCACGGTTTTGAATAACGACATTCTTAGGTGTTCCACTAGTTCCGCCACTGTGGATAATAACAGCTGGTGTATTAGCACCGAAACGCTCATAAGGTCCCAATTTTTCAAAGTTACTTATTCGCTTAAATTGGTTATAACTTATATGCTTTTTATTATGCGGATGCCTTTTAAATTTGCCAATTTGACTTATACGATAGACGGTCCCTAAAAAAGGATTCATCGAATCCGCAGCAGATACATATATAACCTTCTCTACTTTAGTATCTTCAAGGATATTTTCAATCTTATTATAGTATAAGTCTATCATAAATAATAATTTACTGTTAGTTGATACAAGAGCTTGCTTAATCTCTTCTTCAGCCGAAAGTGGATGAACCATATTGGCTATAGCACCTATTTTATTTAATCCGTATAAAACTATTAAGGATTCAGGGACATTGGGTAAGCATATTGAGACAATATCTCCCTGTTTAATACCTAACTTTTTTAAAGATATGGAAACTTTATTAATCTTTTTTACCAATTTTTTATAGGTTATCTTTGAGCCAAAATATTCAATAGCTTTATGATTAGGATAACGACTAGCACTTATTCTAATTTGATCAAACATGCTAATATTCGGTATTTTAATGTTTAACTCCTCTTCTTTATAATATTTGGCCCATGGTTCAGGAATTGGTTTCTTCTTTCTAAATACATCAAATATACTCATAGGCATTCCTCCTTTAGAACTTTATCTATCATTTCATATAAACGTTTATTTTCCCTTGCTATATCCCCTTTTATCTTTAGAGGTGGTAAAAATTTAATCTTAACTCTTTTAAAGGGCAAGTACGCACCAGTTATGACAAAAGGAACAATGGGAGATGAAGATTCTTTGGCAATCCGACATGCTCCATATTTAAAAGGCATTAAACCTCTTCCTTTTTCCGTAGTGCCTTCGGGAAATATGCCAATTACTTCATCATGTTCTAGATACTCACAAGCATCTTCAATAGCCGCATCATTGTGTTTACTCCGATCTACAGGAATAAGTCCCATATTTTTAAATATTATTCCAGGTACCCCTTTAAATAATTCTACTTTAGCTAGGAAATGAATTTCTCTTTTCGTAGAACTCATAAGAAGTAAACAATCAAGATTGCTCGTATGATTGCCAGCTAAGATAATTTTGCTAGAATTTGGAATATTATCAAGACCTTCTATTCTAGGTAAAAAGATAATCTTAAATAGAATATTTATTATTGGTCTTACAATTATATAT
>CAMWQX010000007.1 GCA_947176475.1 uncultured Bacillota bacterium | reverse complement strand
TATATGAAGCATTTTCTTCTTCAATTTTAGTGACATATTGTTGAGTTTGCTCAGCTTTCTTTCGCTCTTTGTTAAGTGAACTTTCCAAAGCTGAAATTTTTTTATCAGTTTCTTTCTTTTGCGCTTTTAAAGCCCTAACGCGGTCTTCTTCGTCAACTAAACTTTTTTTGAGATTTTTTTCACTTTTATTAACTGCATATAAATTCTTTTTCAAATCACCTACTTGAGTTCTTAATTCTTCATTTTCGATATTTAAAGCTGTAATAGAAGAGGCAATTTTTTCGTACATTTCCTGTTTTTGTTCTTCTTCGCTCTTCTCTTGTTCTTTTACTTCTTCTACTGGTTCTTCTTTAGTAGTTTCTCCATCATTTTTTAAATCATAAATAGAATCACCAATATAAATATATTGGTTAAATAAAGTTACTTTTTTCAAAATATCTTCATTGATTTGCCCTTTTTTCTCTGTATATTCGAGATACTCAGCCTTTAATTCACGAGCTTCTTCACCTAGTTCGGTATCTAAACCTTCACCACAATCAGATAATTCATCAATAATAGAATCCATAGCAATTAGAATATTAAGTAAATATAAATCTTTACGTCCTGTTTTTAGCCCCTTACGAAACATTTTCATAAGAACACCAAATAACTCTTGGATATCCATTTTAGTTGACGAGGGAATAACGTCATAAAAACTTTCGACTTTCCCTTGAAGGAACTCATTCATCCTCATAATATCAACTTGAGTTATAGCCATATTATCCCCTTCTTTTGGCTTTATATTATAGCAAAGTATGAATAATTGTCAATAAAAAGAACAACAAGATTATTGTTGTTCTAAAAGCATTTTCTTGGATGGTGATGGTACCGTTATCATATTCTCATCGATAAAAATATAATTGGCATTAGCCATCGATTCATTAGTTTCTCTATTGTGATTAAAGGATTTTTCGTCATCTAATATTACCCATAAGATATCTGGTCTATTTTTAGGAAAATATCCGTAGCCATCAGTTATGACTATTTTATTATCAATATTATCAGTAAAAGATTGAGCCATAACTTCAAAGTTTGTTCCCCCGCGTCCTGTTACTTCTAACTCATCGATATCGCTATCATTATAAATTTCATTCCATCCATAGAATTCTACATCACAGAATCCAACACGCAGTTCACCATTTTCTAAGATATGCTTACATTCGCGTAAAATAGCTTTTATCTTAGCCATTGGCATAGAACTACTTGTATCAATTACAACTTCACTTTCAGAGTTAGATATATCTGGTTTGTATTCTCTTTTTATTATTCCATCTGGTTCCACTTCATAGAATGCTACGGCTTCATTATTACTTAATTGAATATTCGCCTTTAGTAATTCTTTCCAAGATAATAAGGCTTGGCTTTTACCTACTTCAACACTCGGAAAAATCATACCAAAAGACAAAAGTCCAGCCTTGGCACTTTTTTTGTAACCATTTTCGATATCACGCATTAAACTGTCTTTTACCTCGTTGTTTTGCTCCATTAATTCCGCTAAATCTTTTGAATACATACTATCCAAAAGTTCATCGATTGATGCCAAAGCATCGTGATAAGTATTAGCTTGCATCCACTCTTTAATTTCATCAATTTTAGGTAAATATTTCATATATAGTTCGTCTACGGAGTAATCTAGTGCATCTTCAATGTAAACTCCACCCTCTGGCATGGTCATACCACACTTAATTAATAATTGGTTAATGATGGCATCTTCGACATAGTTTAGTAAGTCTGGATCACGGTCAGGATTTCTAAATATATGATTTAGAACAATGTGCATTATTTCATGAGCTACTAAAAATTCTTTTTCATCATCAGTGTAATCCTCAAGAAAATCTTTTTTATAATAGATGGTATGTCCGTCGGTATAAATGGGTGCAGGAACAAGAGAAGATGTTAACTTAAACTCTAAATGAGCAATTACATTGCCAAAAAGAGGAAACCTTAACAAAAGATTATTTATTATCTTGGTTATTATTGCCATTTAACGTTAACCTTTTATTATGCGAATTTATAGACTCATTATATAATCTCATAACTCTTTCATCATTACCTTTGGACCATTCATAATCAAAAACGGCCAAAAACTCACTACCTAAACCACGAACAAATTCTCTTACTGTATCAAAGTTTTCATCATCAACAGTACTTAAACATACTGTACTATACCATCTAACTGAAGGATCACTTGAAACATCTTCAGAACGACATTTACCATTTAAGACATCTTTAACTGATACCAAATTCATTTGGCAAAATTTAATAAAGTCTTGGGTTAATTCATTACCAACAAAAGCACGAAGGACTTGAGGATTATTGCATTGATATAAAGCTTTTGATGCTAATGCCCATTTACGAGGATCAGCATTAGGTGTTACACCATTATATGGTGTTCTTAAAGTTTTATCACCATTAATACGAATAAAATCAATAATAGCTGGATGAATAGTATCACGTTCTTCTCTTTTGCGATAAATTAATCTTTTACCCTCTTTTTTTCTTTTTAAAGCCCACTTTAACCATTCCTCTGAAGAGGTATCAATATAAATATGGGCAAAACGGCCAAATAATGGTGCACTCATTGCATTTGCTGATTTTGATTCACTTGCTTCATTACCTGCGGCAACGACAACGCAGTTTTCAGGAAGTTTTAATCTAAAACCACTGTTGGTTAAAGTTTTATTTAAAGTTACTTCAAAAGCAACCTTTTGAACATCATTCTTGGCATTAAGTAATTCTTCTAAGAAAAGGATGTGAAGGTAATCTGGCTCTTCTTTACATTTGCGACTAATATTTTTAAACCAATAAGGCTCATATAAAACTAATTCTTTAGAATTATAATCTTTGGCAATAATACCTGTAAAACCATCAGAACTTGTGCAACCAAAATCTACAAGTTCCAAATTATTATCTAAAGCGACAACTCTTTCGGTTTTACCAGCCCCAGTTTTTCCATGAAGAAAAACTGATATATTGCTATTAATACAAATTTCCATTATCTCTTCTTCGCTTAAAGGAGCAAAAGAAAAACCATATCTATTGCTTTCATTCGGCATATTATCACCAAATAATATAGATGCTTCATTTTCTAAATTGAATTCCCCATTTAAACTTTTTAAGAAATCACCATTCAATTCTTTATTTAACTCACTATTGCTAAAATCCTTACAATCTTTATCGAATGTCGAACCAAATAGAATATTTGGTGAATAAAGAATTCGCTCACTTTCTGAGACCATAAGAGGTATGCTATCAACGCGTAAAAAGACCTCTTTACTTTTATTAGAATAAGTCCCATCACTTAATAATACATTATTGGAGTCGTGAGGCATTTTTATGAATCTAATACCAAATACTTCTAATTCATCATATAATTTGCCACATACGTAATACTTTTTTCCCGTTTTAATGATTAATTTGCTACGAGTTTCAAATAATTTTTCAATAGTTTCGGCAGTTCGTCCACCGATGTTGGTTATAGGATATTCAATACTAAAGTTTTCTAATTCTTCAGAATTTATATCTTCAATATCATCAAAAGAAATAGCAAGGCGAACTCCTGATTTATACTCACCTTTATAAGTTTTATGCAAAGCACCATTGGAACCTATATAATTGGTGTTTTTGCGATTTTTCTTATCACTTGTTTCTTTGCCATTGATCCAATATTCACCAAATCCATTGGTTTTATCAAAAGCTACACCAGAGACACGAGCAAGGTCAGAGCAAAAACAAGGATTTCCCACATCTTTTAAGGATTCTTTTAAATTATTTTCATTAAGTATTCCAATTTTTTTAATTTTCATAAAGCATCTCCTTTAGAAGTCTTTTTTTATAATACCACGATTAAAAAGAATTAACAATGAAAAAAGACATGTAATACATGTCTAAATTTTGAAGTCATCTTCTAATGAGAAGTCAACGTTTTCATTAATCCAATCTTTACGAGGTTCAACGACATCTCCCATAAGAACAGATACACGTTTTTCAGCTAAGGCGGCATCAGTAATATTAACTTTTATTAAGTTACGAGATTCTGGGGCCATAGTTGTTACTCTTAATGGTTCAGGATTCATCTCACCTAATCCTTTATATCTTTGAACACGACATTTAGAAGAATCTTTATCCTTCATAAAGTCTTTATAATCATCATTCGTATAAAAATAATTTATCTCTTTACCAATTTCTACTTTGAATAGTGGTGGCATAGCAATATAAAGATGACCTTCTTCAATTAATGGGCGCATGAAACGATAGAAGAATGTTAATAAAAGACATTGAATATGTGCTCCATCATCATCGGCATCGGTCATGATTATTACTTTGTCATAATTGATATCTTTAATATCAAATTCATTTCCGACACCAGCACCAATACAATGAATCATGGTATTTATCTCTTCATTTTTAAAAGCATCAGCAATATTGGCTTTTTCCGTATTAAGAATTTTTCCTCTTAGGGGAAGAACTCCTTGAAATTTACGGTCACGACTCTTTTTAGCGGTTCCTCCAGCGGAATTTCCCTCAACGATAAATAATTCATTAATTTTAGGATTACGAGCCTGAGGAGGCGTTAATTTGTCGGATAAACTACGAGCTTCTTTTTTGCTTTTGCCCTTACGAGCTTCTTCTCGAGCTTTTCTCGCAGCTTCACGAGCAAATTTGGATTTTCCCATCTTTTCAACGATAGCAATAGCATCTTTACGATTCTCTTCTAAGTAAAATTTTAGAGCATCATAAACAACAGCTTCGACAACAGGACGAGCTTCAGGAGTTCCAAGTTTTCCCTTAGTCTGACCTTCAAATTGTAATAGTTTTTCTGGTACCCTCAAATTGATAACAGCAGTTAGTCCTTCACGAACATCACTTCCATCAAAGTTAGTATCTTTGGCCTTTAAGATGCCATTACCACGAGCATAGTCATTAAATATCTTTGTAATACCAGTTTTAAATCCAACTTCATGAGATCCACCATCACTCGTTTTAACATTGTTAACGAAAGAAAGAATAGTCTCATTATAAGAATCCGTGTATTGTAAGGCGATATCTACTTCTATGCCATTTTTAACACCGTGAATTGGTACGATGTTGTTTATGGTAGTTTTATCTTCATTCATATATTCAACAAAGGATATTAAACCATTCTCATAGTGATATGTAACTTTTTTATTTTCCGCAGCATTCTCAAGTTCCACAGTTAATTGTTTTAAAAGGAAGGCACTCTCTTGCATTCTCTCACTGATAGTTGAAAATGAGAATTGACAATTTTTAAATATCTCATAGTTAGGCATAAATGTTACACATGTACCCGTTTTTTTAGATTCCCCGATTTTCTTTAAAGGACTTGCAACTTCTCCACCATTTTTAAATCTTATGTTGGAAATTAGTCCATCGGTATAAATGGTTACATCCATCCAATCAGATAAGGCATTAACGACACTGGCACCTACACCATGTAATCCACCAGAAACTTTATAGTTTCCCTCTTCAAATTTTCCACCAGCATGTAAAACCGTATAAACTACTTCAGGAGTAGATTTTCCCGATGAATGTTTACCAATAGGAACACCACGACCATTATCAGCGATTGTAATTGATCCATCGCCATTTAAACGTATCTTAATAGTGTCTCCGTGTCCATTAATAATTTCATCTATACAGTTATCAATAATTTCCCATGCTAAATGATGAAGGCCTTTTTTATCTGTTGAACCAATATACATACCTGGTCTTTTTCTAACAGCTTCTAATCCTTCAAGTATTTTTATAGAATCTGCATCATATTTTTTTGTCGTTGCCATAAAGTCTCACCTTACTAAAATTTATCATAAATAAAAAAAAAAGACAACTAAATGTGTCTTATAAATGTAAAGATTGAGTTTCTTCTAAGCGTCTTTGTAGTTCTTCAGTACTCAAAGAAACAATTGTTGGTTCCTTTTCTTCTTCAATTTTGGGATCTACTTTTTTTAATACATCCGGTATTTCAAGATATACTTGATCAAATTCAATTTTTTTCATAATTCTCTCCTTACGATTTCATAACGGAATCAATATATTTATTGGCAGCTTCCATAACCACTTTTTCGACATCGACAAGAACTTTTTCATTGTTCATTTCAGCCTTAGAGAAATCAGGAAAATCAAATATTTCCGTTTTCTCATAATCATACTCTTCTGTTGATTCAATTTTGATATTTTCATTAATAGTATTGTCCTCAGTTGGAAGGGATGCAAATGCTAACTCAGGCGTTTCCGTTATTGGGATAGGCATCTCAATTTCATCAGTTTCTGTTGCTTCAACTATTGGTTCAACATCTACTTCCTCTTTAGCAGAAAAATCGGGAATAAGGGAATCAACCGCATCAAAGTTTTGGGTTACTATCTCAGAATTCGTGTGTATAACAGGTTCTTCAGTTGTGGCTTGAGAAACAGGCATTGCTATTTCACTTACTTCTGGAATTACGGGTTCTCGGAATTCTGGAGTTTCAATGTTAGTTTCTGGGATATTTGTTTCAAGTTGTTCACTTACAGGTCCTTCTTCATTCAAATCGGGAATATAATTAGTAAATGCCGCTTGATACCCCGTATCTGCACTATTACTTCCCATCATTTGAGTTTCTATAGCTGTTTCATAATTATAATTTTGTTCAATATTGGGTGTTGCATTCATCGGTGTTGTAAACTCTTGCCCTATATTCATGTAATTTTCTTCAGGGACATCTTCAATTGGTTTTTTATCGATTTTTTTACCTTTAATTAAAGTTACTATAAAGGCTAATACTAATACGACGATTATACCTGAGAATATTGCAAAGAACGTGTTATCACTAAGAAAATCTAAAAATGTATTCACTAGTACCGCCTCTATTCTATTATTAATTTTATCATAAATGGAAGAATATCACAATAAAAAAAGTAAGCGGTACGCTTACTATAAAAATAACGATACAATATCATGCCATGTTATATATAGCATAAGTAACATTATTAACATGAAGCCAATTGTATGGAAATACCCCTCTACTTTAGGATCTACTTTTTTGCCAGTTATGGCTTCAATTCCTATAAATAAAACACGTCCTCCATCAAAAGCTGGAAATGGTAAGATATTGATAATTCCTAGGTTAATTGATAGATAGGCTGCTAAATATAGAATATTTGATAGACCATAAGCAGCTACAGTGTTGACAACCGTATACATCCCAACAGGTCCTGATAAAGCATCTAGACCTAATTTACCCGTAAATAATGAACCTAAAATTAAAAACATTGTTGACACTAAACTTGTAAACTTTTTCGATGCATAGTCTAAAGCATTCATAAATCCATGTTTTACTTCGCGATCAGCACCTATACCAATTAATTTAGATGTTGTAACTTTATCTTTATCTAAATTCTTCTCTTTTATGATATCTTCTAGAGTATGATCTTCAGTTATTTTGATAGTTTCATCATCTAAAACGACATATTCATCAGGAACAATTTGATATTTTTCTTCTTTTCCATCTTGATGTTTTACGACATATTCATAATAATTATTATCATTTTTTAACATAGTTATAACAGATAATTTATCCCAAGTTGATAACTTATGTCCGTTACATTCAATTATTTTATCTCCTGTATTCATACCAGCTCTTGCTGCAGGAGAATCAGCTTCAACATAGCCAATATAACTTGCTTGTTCGTTGGATCCCCAAATAAAAGATATTAAGAATAAAAGAACAAATGCTGTGATAAAATTCATAGTAACACCTGCAACTAGTATTGCTACTCTTCTTAATTTACTCTTGTTGCACATGAACTTATCTTTTGGTAGGCTACCATCATCTTCCCCTTCTTCACCAGCTAAGGAACAGTATCCACCAATTGGTAAAGCTCTTAGGTTGTATTCTGTTGGGTCATTTTTTCTTTTAAAACCAAGTACTTTTGGTCCCATACCTAAGGCAAATTCATAGATATGAACGCCACATAGTTTACCAATTATAAAATGTCCAAATTCATGAACAAATATTAATGCTGTTAATATCAATAATAGTACGACAATATTCCAAATTACCGTATTAGGAAAGAACACTAATATAATGATAATGGCAGCTATTATTAATACTAATTCAATAGCACTCTTTAAAGCACTCTCTTCCTTTTTATCTTCTTTAACGACAATATTTTCTTTTACTTCTTCAACTTTCTCCACTTTTTCAGCTTTTTCAACTTTTTTCGTTGTTGTTTTTTTGGCTGGAGATTTTTTTATCGTCTTTTTAACTTCTTTATTTACGACTTCTTCTTTTTGCGTTTTTTGTTGTTTTTTTACTTCATCTTGTTTCTTTGCCATAATTTCCTCCTATAAAAATTGCATAATAAAGACAAATGCTATCAATATAAATATTATGCTATCTAATCGATCTAATATTCCTCCATGACCAGGAATTAGGTTAGAATAATCTTTTGTGTCATTCTCTCTTTTAATCAAACTAAAGAAGATATCTCCTATTTGTCCGATAATACTTAATATAACCGTGATAACAATAATTGTTATGGTTGGTGTTGTTCCTATTAAGGTAATATAGTAAGTCGTACCAACGATAGTTGCAAGAACGGTTCCAGTTATAGAGCCTTCAATAGTTTTACCTGGGCTAATTTTAGTCAATTTATGTTTACCAATAAGTTTTCCTCCAACAAGAGCAAAGATATCAGTAATACATGCTACTAATATTATGTATATGAATAAATAAAGTGATTCATTATATAGCATGATAAATAAATTAAAAATTACTCCTAAAAAAATGGTTATAGAAGCTAAATAGAAAGCCTCATTAGTTCGATAATTATATTTATGTAATAATACGGTTGGTGCTAGTAATAAAATAAATACTAGTGATAATGTTTCATAACTTAAGCCAAAGACGATGGAATATCCATCGATATTGACGAATGTTAATAGTAACATACATACTAAACCAACAATTTTCATTATTGGAGGTATAGTGTAATTCTTGCGAACATCTAATAGTTCTTTAAAAGATATAACAGCAGCAACTGCTACACCTATATTAAAAGCTATACCACCAAAATAAATTAAAGCAGCTACAATTAGAGCAATTATAGCTCCACTTATCGTTCTTGTTTTCATAATACTCCCCTATCTAGTTGACCAACTACTTGGTAAATTTAACGTTGTTTTTGGATTAACCAAGTGTGATCGCCAGTTACTATAGCCAAAATAGTCTTTTTCATACCATCCAGTGGCTAAGCTTAAGTGTAAGTGTCCACCTGTAGTACAGGTATCGTATCCACCATTTTTCTTAGCTGTAGAACTTCCTCCGGATAAGCCAATAACGTCTTCCGTAGTAACTGTTTTACCTATTTTAACGTTTATTTTAAGCAAATGCATATATGTTGATGTGTACTTCTTTCCATTAACTATATGCTGAATGTAGACCATATTTCCACCGCATTTAGATTGTATAGTTAATTTTGATACAGTTCCGTTTGCGATAGGATAGACATTTGTCCCTTCTTTGACACCGATATCTGTTCCACTATGGAAAGATGATTTTTTCCCAGTTATAGGGTGTGTACGATAACCAAATTGCGAAGTGATTGTTCCTTTTACTAAAGGTCTTCGGAAGGTTTTTGATGATGCAACTGCCATACATTGATTTAAATCTTCATTTTCCTTACATCCTAGATCAGTATAATATTTAATAGAACTTTGAACGGATGCTATTTCCGCATCGATATCTTGGAACATGTCGTCTAGTTCATTTAATTTAGTTCCCAATTTTTTAATGTCACTTGCCAAACTATCGATTTGATTATTTAACTCTATTTCTTTGTTAGCTAAATCAATTTTTAATTGCGAATTATATTCAATTTTGTCTTTCCAAGAAGAAATTAAATCCTCTTGATAATCCATTAATTGCTCCATTATAGCATAACGATATACTAAATCCTCATAGCTTGTTGCTTGAAAAACATATTCTAAATAGACATTATCACCTTTTGCAACTTGATATGATTGAACCAATTTTTCTAAGGTTTCTTTTCCTGAGGCAATCTCTTCTTCTAATCTAGCCGATTCATTGGTTGCTTCAATTACCTTTTGTTGATTAGTTTCTATCTGTGTCTCTTTTTTAGTTATGTTATTTTTAGCACTGTTGATTTCATTCTTAGTTAGATTTTGTTGCTTTTGATTATCCGATTTTTCTTT
Organism: uncultured Bacillota bacterium; assembly: GCA_947176475.1. Classification (GTDB taxonomy): domain Bacteria; phylum Bacillota_I; class Bacilli_A; order RF39; family UBA660; genus CAG-582. The sequence goes on along the minus strand of CAMWQX010000007.1, from coordinate 4,360 downwards.
TTTTAAACTTGCAAGTTCGGCTCTTAATTCAGCTAAAGTCGTTGCTTTTTTAGCATATGTATTAGTTGGCAATACAAGAATAAGAGAACAAGCAATGATAAGAAAAGTTACTATTTTTTTCATCATACTTTTAAATACTTCCTTACGGCACGAGTTGAACCAAACATACCAACTATTCCTCCAACTATGACGATAACAAGGCTAGTTAGATAGATTATCTCATTTGGTTTTACTAGGACAATTAAATCCGTAAATAATTTACCTCCAACAAAGTCAAATAAGAAGGTATAACCATAAATTGTCAATAATACTGGTACCAAAGAACCAATTACTCCTAAGACAAATCCTTCAATTAGGAATGGCATCTTGATAACAATATTACTGGTTCCAACAAGACGCATAATATTTATCTCTTGTCTTCTTGAGAAAATAGTTATTTTAATCGTGTTACTAATTAAGAATGCTGTAACGAGGATTAAAGCAACAACGGCTACTATACAAGCATTTTTTACGACATCAAACATGGAGACAATCTTATTAACTAAGTTTTCACCATATTTCACGTAATTGACAAAGTCCATTTTTTCAATTTCTTTAGCTGTATCAGTTAATTTTTTAACATCTTTAACACTTATAACAAAAGTTGATTGAATTGGTGCATCATTTAAAATCTCGAGTATTTCTTTCATTGATTCATCTTTTTTTAGAGAATCAACAATTTCTTCTTGGGTGTTATATATAGTTTTTTTACCATCAACATTGGAAAGAAAATTAATATCATTTTTTAAATTTTCCACGTCTCCAGCTGTTGCCTTAGTATCGACGAAAACAACAATGGTTAAAACATCTTCAATGTCTTGGGTAATTGATCTCACATTATAAGTTATTAATAAAGCAATAGCTACTAATATTAGGGTAACGGCTGTACAAGAAATAGAGGCCATACTTAAAGAGAAATTACGAAATACACTTTTGAAGGCATCTTTAATACTTTTACCGATTATTCTAAACATTCTCATTTTGCGTATAACTTCCTTTCTTCTTATCAGATACGACAACACCATTATGTAAGCATATTACGCGTTTTTTCATACGATTAACGATTTCTTTATCGTGAGTTGCCATTATAATAGTTGATCCTAATTCTTTATTGATATTTTCGATTACTTTCATAATCTCTTTACTCATCTTAGGATCCAAATCTCCAGTCGGCTCATCACATATGATCAATTTGGGTTCGTTAACGATGGCGCGAGCTATACAAACTCTTTGTTGTTCTCCACCACTTAATTGATTAGGATAGCTTCTGATCTTATCTTTTAACCCAACGCGCTCTAAGGCTTTTAAAACTTTAACACGTATTTCAGAAGATTTCATTCCATAACTTTCTAATGGATAAGCAATATTTTCATAAACGTTAAGCTTAGGAAGAAGTTTAAAATCTTGAAATACAACGCCAATCTTACGACGCAATTTATAAACATTTCCGTTTTTTAATTTTCCAACATTAATTCCACCGACATTAACGGTTCCCTTAGTTGGCTTTTCTTCACGATACAATAATTTGGTAAGTGTACTTTTTCCGGAACCACTTTGACCGATGATGAAAACAAATTCACCACGGGCAATAGTTAGGTTAACATCAGCTAAAGCAGATACCCCATTTTTATATACCTTGAATATATTTTTAAATTCAATGAATTCCATATAATCACCCTACATAATCATTATAGCATAAGTAAATCTAGAATAATATGAAAATTGGGTGAATATGTCAAATAAAAAGACCTTTTGTAAGGTCTTTTAGCGTCTTCTTCCTCCTGGTGCAGGCCCTCCACCTTGTGGTGGTCTTGGTCCCATAGGTCTTGGTCCCATCACGCCAGCACCTGGCAAATGAGTAGCATGTTCATCAAGTCCGTAATTATGCATCGCACTATCCATCATATTCATATGAGCAAGACGATTATAATATGCGCTATTTTGAGCTTGTCTTTTAGCACGACTTGCACGAGCTCTTTCCACTCTTTGCATTTCTTCTTCAGACATTTGCTCTGTAGGTCTAGCATAACGTGGCTTGGTGGCCTCGTCATACACTTCCTTGGCTTCTTTGGCTTTAGCTAACAGTTTATCTAAATACTTATCTTGATCCATCTTTTGTTCACGACCAGCCATATATTGATTGAATTCTTTCATTTGAGCAGGATCGTTTTTATCTAGAGGAATGTAATTTCCATTGGCATCTTTGTCTAAGACAATGTTAATAAATCCGTTTAGAGGATTATCTTGCAAATTAGCAGAATCCCCAACAAAGTCAAATTGACGACCTGTTTTAACTTCTCTTTTTGGCACATACCCACTATAAATATCAGGATCTCCTGGCGTTCTTAAAAGATAGGAATTTTTATCATAAAGATGTCCGTTTTTATCTAATTTGGGTCCGATAGCAACATTATTTACTCCGTATACTCTTGGTTGAAATAAATAGATGGTATCTTTGGCAGGTTCTCCTCCATTGGGATTTTGAATATAAACTGTACCCTTTAAGATAATATCATTTTTCATATCAAAATCGGTCATTTCATTGATATTAACATTTTTGATGGCACCCGTTTTGGTATTTCTAAAAGCTGCTGCGCGCTTTTTTTCTAGAGCTTTTTGTAATTCTCTCGTTCTCTTTAATCTTTCTTGGTATTTTTTATCATGACGTTGATTATATTCTTTATTTTTCTTCAAATTTTTCTTAATTTTTTTTACAGCTTGCATTGCCCCATGAATTGCTAATTTTCCGACTATAGGAGTTAATGCTAGTGTTGCTATAAAAGCTACGGTAAATGTCACAGGATCCATAATCATCCCTCCTACTTCAATAATAATACATTTACATTTTATAGTCAAACAAATCGGCGATAATTGTACAAAAAAAAAGAGTATTTTTACTCTTTATTCTCTAACAAATCAATGTCAACGCTACTGATACTTTCAAATTTTTTGCTAATTTTATCAGTTGTCGTATGAATATCCTTAACTTCGGTTGATACGCTATCGATACTCTTAGATAATTTATCCCATCTCTCTTTATAGCGTTTAAATTCAATTCCCAATTTATTTAGTTCTTCATGAATAACTTTAGTATACTTATCTCTTTCAATATTTTTAAGTATCATACTTATTGTTGATAAGGTAGACATTAAAGTAGTTGGTCCACATATCCATACCTTTTTTTCATAGGCATATTTTAACAAGTCAGGATGGTAAGCATTAATTTCCGCGAATACAGCCTCAGCTGGTAAAAACATGATGGCTTCATCACTAGTTACTGATGGAATAATATACTTTGTAGCAATAGCATCAATATGTTTTTTAACATCGGCTTTAAAGAGCTTTTCAGCTGTTTCTCGTTCTAATTTAGTTTTAGTTTTATCAGTCATTCGCTCATAATTTTCTAAAGGAAACTTTGAATCTATACAGATGGTTCCCAATGGTTCAGGAGCAAAAAGAATAGCATCACTTATACTGCCATTTGGTAATTTATATTGAATGTCATAGATACCTCTTTTTTCCCCAAAAATAGATGTTAAAATATAATTTAAATTAACTTCACCGAAGGTTCCTCGCGTCTTTTTATCAGTTAAGACACTTTGCAAGTTAATAATGTCTTTGGATAAGTCATCAATATTTTTTTGGGCTTCATCAATTTTAGTAAGACGCTCTAAGACACTGTTGAATGTCTTATTGGTCTTTTCAAAATTTTGGTCGATTTTTTCATTTACTCTTTCATTTATTAAATTTAAACGAACCTCTATTTTTTCATTTAACTTTTCAAAATCAGTCAATAATTCTTTAGAAAAACCATATCTAAAATCACTTATCTCTTTGGTTATATCATTTTTAAAATCACCTAATTCTTTGATTAAACCAATATCTTCCTTCTTTTGATTACTTTTAACTAAGATAATAATTAAAAGAATGATTACTATGGCTAATAAGCCAATTATTACATATTCCATAATACACTTCCTAATCTAATTTTAAACATTTATTAACTACTTTACTTATCACTAACGCTCCCACTAATAATAGTAATACTTTAACTAAGTATACGGGATGTGTCAAACATTCAATTAAAGTTGTTCCAATATATCCCCAAAAATAAACCATGGTTAATTTGCCAATCATCATTGCGGTAATAAACTTTTTCCTAGGCATATTAGATAGTCCAGCAGCAACATTAACAACACTAGCTGGTGTAAAGGGAATAGCTACTAAAACTGCTAATCCACTTAACGATATATCTTTCTCTTATACACATTTGACGCTGCCTACTACTATTAGAGTGTAGATCTAGTTGTTCGACGTATAA
>CAMWQX010000006.1 GCA_947176475.1 uncultured Bacillota bacterium | reverse complement strand
GTTAAAACAAGAATGATAAGACCATTACAGATTTATATTTATAATGAACTTATAATGATAGTTGTTAATTATTCGGAAGATATGAGTGATATAAGACATCTTAATTTAAATAGAATTAATAAAATTGTTAAGTAGCATGAATGCTTCCTAGTTAGTATTTTATAATACTTTTAGGAGGTTAGATTATGATAAAGTTTGATCATGTTGCTATAACAGTTAAAGGTTTAGATGAGTCAATGAAGTTTTATGAAAGATTAGGTTATAAGTTATTAAATATTTTTGATGATGAAGAATATAGATGGTGCAATATGGAGTTAAATGGTATAGGTTTAGAATTGTTCCAAATGAAAAGTGATAGTTCAAATCCAATTAAACATATTGCTTATAGTTATGATGATATAAATGAGTTAATAAACTTATTAAATAAAATGGGTATTAAAATAAGTGACTTCTTTTATGGAAACTTAAATCGTGAATCAATGTTTATTACTGATGTTGACGGAAATGAAATACAATTTATTAAAAATGATAAATAGGAAATGACAATGGACAAATTATTTGATATTATATATGTGGTATTAAATTTTGCCCCATAGCCAAGCGGTAAGGCGGCAGGCTCTGACCCTGTTATTCCGTAGGTTCGAATCCTACTGGGGCAACCATTGATGATAGGAAGACTTATAAATTAAGTCTTTTTTAATTGGTATTTAATGTTATAATAATTATGGTGAAGGATATGCGAATAGGTGTAGATATAGATAATGTAATTTCGAATTTTGATGAAGTTTTACTTAAGGCTTATATGGAACATGATAAGTCTTTAAGAAATAAGGGAATTGTTCATAAGGATGCTGTCGTTAGAAGAAAATTTGATTGGACAGAGGAAGAAGAGGAAAGTTTTTATCATAATAATTTAGAAAGAATAGCTGCTGATTTTGAACCGATTGAAGGGGCAAGCAAATATATTAAAATGATAAGAAATTTAGGTCATGAAATATATATTATAAGTGGAAGAGATAATGGAGAATATTCTAGACCTTATGAGATGACGGAAAAATGGTTAAAAAAGTATGATATTGAATATGATAAGCTTATTTTAACTAATGCCTATAATACGCATGAGAAAGCTGATATATGTCTTAAAAATAATATAAAAATACTAATTGATGATTCACAAAGAACATGTATGGATGCCTATTATTTTGGAATAGATGCATTAATTATGGATATGCCACATAATCGAAATAATACGGTTTTAACACGCGTTCATAATTGGCAAGAGATTTATGAATATGTCAAAAATTATCGCAAGAAAAAATATAAAGTTATATTGGATACAGATACATTTAATGAATCAGATGATCAATTTGCTCTTGCTTATATGTTTAAATCACAAGATATCTTTGATATAGAGGCAATAACGATAGCACCTTTTAGAAATAAAGAGAGATTTTATGAAGATTCCGGTATTGAAAAGAGTTATGCAGAAGCAAGAAAAATATGTGATTTATTAGGTTATAAAGATTTTGATAAAATATATAAGGGATCAACAAATTATATAATGAATGGCTATGATGAAGTTAACGATGCTGTGGAAAAGATAATTGAAATTGCTTTAAGGAATGATAAAACATATATTTTAGGTATAGCAGCAATTACTAATGTGGCTTTAGCTATAAAACGTGAACCTAGAATAGTAGAAAAACTTGAGATTATTTGGTTAGGTGGTCATACGCCAATATATCCCAATAACTTGAATGAAGCCAATTTTAGAGATGTTGATGCGGTTAGAATTATATTTGAATCTAAGGTAAAACTGACAGTTATTCCATGTAAAGGAGTAGCATCTAATTTGGAAACTACACTTTTTGAATTAAGAGCAAATATGAATGAAAGTAAGGAATTAAATAAATACTTAATTGATGGATTTGAAAGATATATTAATACATATCGCCATGAACAAAGATGGCCAGTATGGGATATAGCAGTAATTGCCTATATGATAAATCCAATGTGGTTTGTGAGAAAAAATATGAAAGTTCCTAATATAAATCGAGACTATGCTTATGAAGAAAATGAAGACAGTCATGAAATGACAGTTATAACTTATTTGTCATCTAATAAGATTTATAAAGATTTATTTGAGAAATTGGGTGGTAATGATGAAGCCTAATAGTGAAGAGGTATTGAAAATCTTGAATGAGGCACGAGGAAAAACGCCTGATGATGGCTGGATAATCCATTCAATAAGTGTTGGAGAGGTATGCGCAAGGTTAGCTGAAGAATTAAAGAAAAAAGGTTTTGATTTAGATGTTGATAAGGCAAGAACTCTGGGTTTGCTTCATGATATTGGAAAAATTACGGGAAAGTTTACTGGTCATGTTATTGGTGGCTATAACTATATGAAAGAAAAAGGTTATGATGAAGAATATTGCAATATTGCACTAACGCATTCTTATCTCAATAATGATTATTTGTGTACAGCAGCAGGTATTCCTGATGATATACCTTTTAGAACAGAATTTGTTAAAAATCACGAATATACTTTATATGATAAAATGGTTAATTTAGGAGATTTAATGTGTACAAGAGATATATTAACTATGGATAAAAGATTAGTAGAATTAGTTATTAGAAGAGGAGCTTATTCTAATACTCAGTATCATATGACAGAGGCTTATAAATTAAAAGAATATTTTGATAATTTACTGGGACATGATTTATACGAATTATTTCCCGAGGTAAAGATAAACTTATAGAAAAGAGAATATATATGCGAATAGAAAATATTAAACCAGATGATTTAGAAATTAAAGGTGTTTATACTCCAGCTAAAAGAATCGATTGTGGAGATTACTACATGATTTATGTATCAGGAATACAAGCACCTATGGATGAGAATGAAAGAGTTGTAACTGATGATATAGGTGAACAAACTAAATTAGTTTTTGAAGATATTAATAATATATTAAGAAAAGCTGGAGCAAGTTTAGATAATGTTATTAAGGCAGTTATATATTTAACAGATATGAATGATTTTGAAGTTGTTTCACCAATAAGAGCAGAATATTTTAAAAATTCTATGCCAACTTCAACTATGGTAGAGGTAAATAGATTAACAAGGGATGGTGCTAAAATAGAAATTGAAGTAACAGCACTTTTAGAGAAATAGTCTTGGATATTTTCAAGACTTTTTATAAAATTAAGTAGGTGATGAAATGGTTAAATATGCTTGGAATAGTGAACTAGTACCAATGGATATGGCAATAACTCAGGTATCGGGAATATTGTTAGATAATAAAAAAAGAGTTTTAATTTATGAGGAAGATGGAAGATATCGTATACCTGGAGGACATCCTTTAGATGATGAGACAATTGAAGAAACTTTAGCACGTGAATGTCTAGAAGAAGTTAATACGGAAATAGAAAATATCATGTATCTAGGATATCAAGAAGTAATAGGTGATGGAGATAAAGAACCTTATGCCCAAGTTAGGATGGCAGCAAAAATTAAGAATATTGGTGAAGAAAGAATGGATCCTGATAATGGTAAAATTTATAAAAGACTTCTTGTCGATTTGGATGATGTTAATAAATATTTGAAATGGGCAGAAGTTGGTGATGAGATGATAAGAGAAGTAAAAAAAATTATAAGCGACTAGTTTATTAATTATTAGTATCACTTATAATGTGGTACTTTTATTTTGTGATTTCTTAAATAAATGGTATACTTTATATGGGTTATATAATAAAAGTCATTTAAATGTCACATTGGATATGTATATTTTTAGTAGGAGTGAAGAAGTAGATGAAAAAGAAGTTATTTAATATTGTACCTAAATATGCTTATTTTCCATTGATTATGGCGATTGTTGCAAATACTTTAGTATATAATGTATCTAAATTGGTGACGAATCATTTTGTTCATTATGATTTTTCGATGAAAATTGATGGAATGATACCTCTTGTACCTATATTTATAACAGTTTATATTTTTTGTTATGTCGAATGGATTATGGGGTATATTTTAATAGCAAGAGAATCGAAAGATTATTGTTTTTATTATATAGCAGCTGATATAATTGCCAAGATACTATGTCTAATATGTTTTTGTGTTATACCAACAACTTTTGTTAGACCAGAACCTGGAACAGGAATATTTAATAGTATGATAGCGTTTATTTACATGGTTGATGCGCCAGTTAATTTATTTCCATCTATCCATTGCTTGGAAAGTTGGATGTGTTTTAGATCTTCTATGAAAATGCAAAAAGTACCTAGAATATACAAGATATTTACGTTCATTTTTGCTGTTTTAACGTTCTTATCGGTAGTTTTTGTTAAACAACACGTGTTTATTGACATAATTGGTGGTATATTAGTTGTAGAACTAGGTTTATGGATTGCAAAAAAATTTGATTTAAAAAGATTATTTGTTAAAACTGATAGTTTTTTTAATAAGTGATTTTGAGGTGATTTTTGTGGAAATACAAGATACCAATAATGTAGATAATAATTTAATGGGTAATAAAAAAAGACTTTTATTCGTAATTGTTTTTATTGTAATAGCCATTGCAAGTGTGTTAGCAATTATTAGTTTTAATAAAAGTTTTTCCATTGATAGATTTATCGAGTTTTTTAAATCAGCTAATCCTTTTTGGATGGGTTTAGCTGTTTTTTCGATGCTTTTATTTATATTTACTGAAGGTTTAGCGATAAAGTGTGTTTGTAAGTCATTTAATTATAAAACTAATTTAAAAAATAGTTTTGCTTATTCTTCTGCCGATATATATTTTTCAGCAATAACTCCATCAGCAACGGGAGGACAACCAGCAACAGCTTATTTTATGCATAAAGATGGGATATCTTTATCAGTAATAACGATAGCGATGTTTTGCATATTAATGATGTATTCTTTATCTATATTAATAATAAATATTGTATGTTTTCTTATTAGACCAAGCATTTTATTAGAATTTGATTTTTTGGCTAAGTTAATAATATTTGTAGGGTTTGGTATACAATTTGTCTTAGTAGCATTCTTTTACTTTTTACTTTTTAATGAGAAGTTGTTATATAAGATTTGCCATTTTGTATTGAATATATTAGCTAAATTACATTTAATAAAGAATAAAGATGCTAAAATTAAGAAATTAAATGATATAATAGAAAAGTACAAGGAATCAGCGGTGGTTTTAAAGGAACATCACGGAATTTTGTTGAAAGTATTTTTCTTAATCTTTATGCAAAGAGTTGCTCAAATAGGCGTTGTAGTATGTGTATTTATTGCAACAGGTGGAGCTTTAGGTAATGTGTTTGATATAATGACTATTCAAAGTTTTGTTGTATCAGGATCTTATTGTATTCCCGTTCCTGGAGCTATTGGGGTAACAGATTATTTGATGTTAAATGGTTTTAAAACATTGATGGAAGCTGCTGATGCTGTAAATTTAGAATTAATAGGTAGAGGAATATCCTTCTATTGTTGTATAATAGTATGTGGAGTAACTATTTTTGTGAAATACTTGTTACTTAAAAGGAGAAGTAGAAAATGATTGGAGTTTATGATTATACAGTTATATTAACTTATTTATCTTTGATATCAGGTAGTTTAGGAATATTTGCGTCTTTAAGTGGGTTAGGGCATCCTTATTATGGAGTGTTCTTCTTACTTTTTTGTGGTTTATGTGATGCCTTTGATGGAAAAGTTGCAAGTACTAAGAAGAAAAGAACTGATGAGGAAAAAAGATTTGGCATTCAAATAGATTCTTTATCAGATTTAGTAGCTTTTGGTGTACTTCCAGCTGCTATTGGTGTAGCAATGTATCATAGATCAATGTTTTTAAATGGTTTAGCTCATGGACAAAAAGTATTAGATTTCTTTGTCTATGGTTTCTTAGCTTTATATGCTTTAGCTGCCTTAATTCGTCTAGCTTATTTTAATGTCCAAGAAGAAACAAGACAAAAACGTGAAAAGGGTAAGAGAAAAGAATATACAGGCTTACCTGTTACTTCATCTTCACTAATATTCCCTTTTGTTATGTTGCTTCAATTCTTATCACCAATGGATATGACTTTAGTATATTTTGGTGCAATAATTGTAACGGGTATTTGTTTTCTTTTGAAATTTAAGATAAAGAAATTTGAAATGAAGGGGATTTTAGTTTTAGTTGGTATTGGTGCTTTGGAATTTATCGCATTATTAATATTTAAGTTAATGAAGTAGGTGGGGTATGGCTAAACAAGAAGGATTAACATTAAGATTCTTATATAATACAGTTGTAGGTAGAGGAGTTTTAAAAATATTTATTTCTCCATTTGTTTCGAAAATGGGAGGTTTTATTTTAAGTACAAGATTATCGAAGTTAGCTGTTAAAAATTTTGCTAAGAAAAATAATATTAATGTGGATGAGTATTATGTAGATGATATTAAGAGTTTTAATGATTTCTTTGCAAGAAGAGTTAAAGAAGATAAAAGACCAATTGATATGGTTAAAAATGATTTTATATCTCCGGCTGATGGACATTTGAGTTTTTATAAAATAAAAGATGATTTAGTAATACCAGTGAAACAGAGTATGTTTAGTATTTCTTCATTATTACAAAATGAAGAAATAGCTAAAAAATATGATGATGGAATATGTATAGTTATTAGATTGTGTGTTGATAATTATCACAGATATTGTTATCTAGATGATGGAAGTAAGGGCGAGAATATCTTTATTCCAGGTAAGTTACATACTGTTAGACCAATTGCCTTAGCTAATATTCCTGTGTTTACCGAAAATGCTCGTGAATATACGATTTTGAATACAAAGAATTTTGGCGATGTTATTCAAGTTGAAGTTGGAGCCTTGATGGTTGGTAAGATCAAGAATAATCATGAGGAGCATGAATTTAAACGTGGTGAAGAAAAAGGTATGTTCTTATTTGGGGGAAGTACGATAATGTTACTCGTGGAAAAAAATAAGATTAACATCCCCGATGAATATTTTGATTTGACAAGTAATGAACAAGAATTAGATATAAAAATGGGGGAAAAGATAGCTTTAAAATATACTAAGAAGAATTAGTATATTTTTTTTGAAAAAATCTTTATAATTTGAAAGTATCATATTATAATAGAGGTATTAAAAGGAGAAGATGTATGAATAGTGATATTTTAAGAAAAACAAAAAATACAAAACCATTAATATTATTTTTGGTAATTACAGGCATTTTGATGGTACTTGGATTTGTGGTGCCAGGAATGATGGGTGTTGGAGGAAAGAATTTTGTAGAAAATAGAAATTCAGTATATGAAGCAGTTTATTTGGAATTTGATTCTAAACCAATTGAATTTAAAGCTTATAATGATGGTAAGATGAGAAGTTTTTATTTAGTAAGTAGTGGAGATGCAAACTATATTGTTAAGATGTCGGATAAACAATATAAAGTAATCGTAGATGAATATGAGAAGAAAAATAAAGATTTCAAATTTACTCTTGAGGGAAAGACTTATTCTATTTTCTCAAATTTACAAGAAGCATCTAAGAAAAAGTATAATGAATTAAAAGATGAGAAAGTGATAACTTCCGAAAATTATGATGAATATTTTGGTGAGTCTTATCTTGATGCGGGAGATAATACGAGAGCTTTAGTAAAAGTTATGTTATTTGGTTTTGCCGTATTCTTTTTGGTAATTGATATTATTATGGTTATTGGATATGCCTATGGGATGAAAACATTTAAGAAAGTTATGCAAGAGTATGGAGAAGAAGAATTAGTTAAGGAATTAGATGATAAGGATACAATTGCTTTACCTAAAGCGGGGATATATTTAACAAAGAAGTATATTATTTCTAATTCGGTGGGATTTAAAGTTCTTGATTATAAAGATGTTTTATGGGTATATATTTTAAAACAAAAGAATCATGGTATAACTGTTGGCAATCATTTAATGATTTATAAGAATGATGGTAAAGGTGATACTTATGCGACAATGTTAAAACCAGAAAAATTAGAAGAACTAATACCAGAAATTCAAAAGAAAAATAAGAAAGTATTAGTTGGATATACATCAGAAAATCAAAAGAAATTTAAAGATATGGTTAAGGAAAATAATAAATAAAGGGAGATTTTATGAACTTTAGAATTGAAGAAGTAACTCGTGATAATAAAGATTTCATTGAGTTATGTAAGAAGTTAGATGAATTTCAAAATGAAATATTTCCTGAGAGAATGCAATTAAATATGAGCGCATTACAAGGATTAGAAAAATTAGAGAAGATTTATGTAATGTATGATGGAGATAAGGCGATTGCAACTGGTAGTTTGAAGCGCGTAGATGATACTTCAGCGGAATTAGCTAGAATGTATACGGATGGGGATTATCGAGGACAAGGACTTGCTAAAATAATTATTGATAAAGTTCAGGAGTATGCTAAAGTAGCTGGATATAAGATGTTAGTCTTAGATACTTGGAAAGATAGTGCATCAGCACGTAAGTTATATCAAAATATGGGATTTAGAGAAAGAGAACCTTTTGATCCAGAAACATTTAAAAATTCATTTTCAACGTATGATTCAGAGATACAAAATAAGATTCAAGATAAATTAGTATTCATGGAAAAGGATATATAGATAAGGAGAGATAATATGAAAAGAGTTATATTAACAGGTGCCAATGATGGTTTAGGAGCTGCTTTTGGCGAATTATGTATTAAAAATGGAGTTGAAGTTGTGGCTTTAGGAAGACATAAGCCAAGTTATGAATGTGAATTTGTTGAAGTTGATTTAAGAAATGATGAGCAAATTGAACATGCTATTGAAGAGGTAAAGAGTAAATATTCCAAGTTTGATGCATTCATTAATTGTGCTGGTGCCATGAGTTTAGGAAAGTTAAGTGATATTTCCTTAAGCGAAGCTAAAGATGTATTTATGGTTAATAGTATTGCACCAATTTATTTGGTATCCAAATTGCACGATGTAATTGTGGAAAACAAAGCGGATATTTTAAATGTCGTATCCATAATGGCAACTTTATTTGATATTGAACTTGATAGTGTTTTATATACGGGATCTAAATGGGGATTTAAAGGAGCAAGTTATAATTTGGAAGCCGAATTTAGCAAAACTCCTTGCCGCGTAATAACACTTAATCCAGGCGGAATGAATACAAGTTTATTTAGAAAATATGATAATGCATTAGATCATATGGCTGATGAATGGATGAATCCAAAAGACATTGCCGATATTATGTTTTATACATTGAATTTACCTAAACAAGTTGAGGTAAGTGAGATAACAATTACAAGAAAGACCAATTATAAAGATTAATAATTGGAGGAGGGTTTATGGAAGATAATAATAATAAATTAAGAATTGCTTGTATGGTGCATAATGCTTATTGGTATTATGCAGAAAAGTTTGCTATAGAACAAGGATGTACTTTAGATAATTTTGGAGGAGCAACACTTTATTTCTGTCTTAATGCTGATGTAGATAAGAATCCTTATGATATTTTAATTTTGTTTTCAAATGGGCATTATAAAGAGGGTGAAGAGGATAGCTTAGATGATATAGCAGATGCTATTCGGGAAAAGAATGGAAAAGATATAACTGTAGCTTATCTATATTGCATTCCTGAAGAAGAAAGGGAAAATAAAAATACGGATGGTGTAAGAATTAAAAAAGTTACAGAAGATGGAATGATAATAAAAAGTTATTTCGTTGATGGCGATTATGATGTTGTAGACTTAATATATGATGCATTGGAAGTTCATAGAAAAGGTATGAATGTTGATACGCCAGTTATGAAGACTTTAACTAATGAAGAAGAGCATAAGTAGTTCTTCTTTTTTGTATGGCACTCATGATATAATTGAAGTGAGGTTGATATTATGTTTGGAAGGGGATGATAATAATGAAAGTTTATATTGTTAGACATGGGGAAGTAAGTAGCAATGTTAGAGGAATTTATAACTTGGTCGATGATAAGTTAAATGAAAAAGGTATTGAACAAGCCAATATTTTGAGAGAAAAGGTTAAAGAAATTGATTATGATGTTATTATTTCTTCACCTCTAATTAGAGCAAGAGAAACTTCAGAAATAATAAATGTAAAAAATAAAGAAATTATATATGATGATAGATTAGCTGAAAGAGATGCAGGATCTTTTAAAGGAAAGTCTTTAGATTTAACAGATAGATATGAATATTGGAATTATAATACAGAAATACACCAAGGTGATGAGGAATTAATTAAAGATTTTTTTAAGCGAGTTTGGGAATTTTTAGAAGAGTTAAAAGAGAAGAATTATGAAAGTGTTATTATATCTTGTCATAGTGGTGTATCAAAAGCGATTAGAGGATACTTTGAAGGTATTGAAGATGGGGATTTTTTGAAGAAGGGACTTGCTAATTGTGAATTAAAATTATATGAGTTTATGGGTGATGAAGATGACAAATAGAGATATATTAGAAAAAGTTAAAAATATGAGTGTTGAAGAACAGAGAAATTTAACTTATGATGAATTAAAGAAGATGATAGATCCAATGTCGACTGATGAGATAATTGAGTTAAGTAATATTATTGGTTATCCAGTTTTTACAAGACTATTGATGGCGGAGTTAAGACATCGCTTTGTGCTTTTACAAGACGGAGCAGCTGCGATAATTGTCAATGAAAAGAAAGAAATCTTATTGCAAAGTCGTGCTGACCGTGATAAATGGGGTCTTCCAGGTGGATGTCAAGAATTAGGTGAAAGATTTGAAGATACTATTTTAAGGGAAGTTAAAGAGGAAACTAACTTGGATGTCAAAGAGGAAGATTTAAAGTTAGTATGTGTAGTATCTGGTGAATCAAGAAGAAATGATTATCCAAATGGAGATGTTGTCTTCAATAATACAGTTCTTTATTATATTGATAAATATAGTGGAGAGTTGAAGTGGGATAGTGAATCAAAGGATATGCGATTTTTCAGTGTAGATAATATACCAAAGAATCTTCATGATCCAGATTTAGTAGAGATTTATATTAAAATGATGGGAGAATAAAATTATGCAATTTGAAGTTAAAAGAGTAAAAATAGTTGTGACAGTTCCAGTAGATGATACGGAAAAGATTAGAAATGTTATGTGTGAAGCAGGAGCTGGGATAATTGGCGAATATAGTTATTGTTCAATGGCAACAAAATGCATGGGAACATCAATGCCAAGTGATAATGCCAATCCATATATTGGTACAAGTAATAAACTCGAATATATTGAGGAGGATAAATTAGAAGTCGTATGTGATGTTGATAAGGTTAAAGGTGTTTTAAAGGCCTTAAGAGATGCTCATCCATATGAGGAACCAGCAATTGATATTATACCTTTAATTGATGAGGATAATTTTAAGTAATATCGATAAATAATAATATATTGCTTTAAATTAGTAAATATGGTGGTTTTATGGAATTTGTAGAAGCTAAGACAATTATGACGAAAGTCAAGGATGGCTCGAGTTGGTACGGAGTAGATTTTAATATGAATCTTTATCGCGGATGTTCTCATGGATGTATCTATTGTGATAGTAGAAGTAGTTGTTATCGTATTGAAGATTTTGATCGCGTTAGAGGTAAAAAGGATGCTTTATTAATTTTAGAACGAGAACTAGCGAAGAGCAAACAGACAGGAGTTGTGGGTATTGGAGCAATGTCAGATACTTATAATCCTTTAGAGAAAAAATATGAAACAACTAGGGGTGCTTTAATGTTAATAAAAAAGTATGGTTATGGGGTTTCAATAGATACGAAAAGTGATTTAGTCTTAAGGGATATAGATGTTTTGAAGGAAATTAATGAAACTAATAATGTCATAGTAAAAATCACGATAACGACACCACATGATGAATTATCTAAAAAAATTGAACCATATGCTCCGCCTTCTTCAAAGAGATTTAAGGCTATTAAAGAATTAACAGATAATGGGATATTTGCAGGTATTATGTTAAATCCCGTTTTACCGTTTGTTACAGATAAAGAAGAAGATATTAAAAGACTTGTATATTTGGCTCATGAAAGTGGTGCTAAATTTATTCATACTTATATGGGAATGACTTTAAGAGATAATCAGAGGGATTACTATTTAGAGAGAATTGATAAATTATTTCCGGGAATGATGGTCAAATACTTTAAGTGTTATCAAGAACGTTATGATTGCACAGTTTTAAGTGCTAAGCATTTATATGAAGTATTTAAAAATGAATGTAAGAAATATGGTATTCTTTATAATATGAAAGATATCATTAAGGCATATAAAACGAAGGATAAAGATGAACAGATATCGTTGTTTTAGAGGAATATTATGAAAGATAAGGTATTTGAATATTTAAGAAGTATTCCCAAAGGAAAAGTAGTAACATATGGAATGATTGCGGAGTATTTGGGCAGTAAAAAATTATCAAGAGTTGTTGGCAATATATTGCATAGCAATGAAGATGGAGATAGGTATCCTTGTTATAAGGTAGTAAGTGCCCAAGGTAAATTATCTAGTAATTATAGATTTGGGGGAATTGAAGAACAAAAGAAAAGATTGGAACATGATGGTATTGTTGTAACAAATTATCATGTTGATTTAAAAAAATATAAGATGTAAGGAAGTGTTTAAGAATGTGTAAATGTGAATCAAGATGTGGAATTGAGTGTTCCAAATGTGGATTTCAAGAAACAATGGGATGTAAGGGATGTATGAATATTAAGGATCCTTTTCATGGTGAATGCGCTGTTAAAAAGTGTGTGGAAAGTAAGAAAATACAGTTTTGTGGAGAGTGTAAGGAATTTCCTTGTGAATTATTAAAAGCATACTCTTATGATAAAGAGCATGGCGATAATGGTGCGCGTATTGAAAAATGTCGTGAATGGTGTAAGCATGCAGAAAAAGAAGAGGTAAATTGCTAACTCTACTTTCAAGAGGTGTTAATAATTGGGGTATTATTATATGCTACATTTGAAAGGGAGATTTTATGGATAATGTAAAAATTGGCAAATTGATTGCTGAATGTCGAAAGAGCAAGAAATTAACACAGAAGGGATTGGCTGATAAATTGGGAGTTACTGATAAATCGGTATCGAAGTGGGAAAATGGCAATTGTTTACCAGATGTTTCTTTATATATGGAATTATGTGAGATACTGGGTATTACCCTCAATGAATTTTTCTTAGGAGAAAGAATTAAGGAAGATGAATTTAAAGAGAAGGCTGATCAAAATCTTTTAAAAGCTTTAGAGAGTAGTACTTTTTCTTTAGAAGAAAAAATTAAGTATTGGAAAAAGAAATGGCGACAAGATCATAGATTTGAATTAACTATTGAGATGATTATATTTTTAGTTTTATTATTTATATCCTTTTATTTTGGAGATTTTACCTTTATAGTTATAATAGGATGTTTTGCTTGGAATGTTATTAAATACAATCAAATGATGGCATATATTGAAAGTCATGCTTATAAAAATGATAATGATTAAAAGACATCTTAATGATGTCTTTTTTTAAAAGTATAAATCGTACCAGATAATAAAAACATAGATACTCCATAAAAATTTATAATTATCGTACTTATTCTTTTTATAGAGTTTTAGCAATTTGATGATTTTCTTTTGATTAAAGAAATAAGATGCTGTTGATGATGAGAATTTAGACATGATTTCATTAAAGTAATCATCTTCTTTCATCCATATTTTTAATGGAACAGGAAATCCTAGTTTCTTTTTTTTATATGCACCATTAGGAATGCTAGATTTAGCCGCTTCTCTTAAGATATATTTAGTTGTATTATTGTTTAATTTGTCATCGTCAGTTAATGTACTGGCAATCTTGAATACTTCTTGATCTAGGAAAGGAGTACGAGCTTCTAAACCGAATAACATACAGTTACGGTCAATGGCTGGAAGAAAGTCTTTGGCAAGGATGAGATTAAAATCAATCATTTGTCTTTTTTGTAAGTTAGTACATGATGAGTACTCCTCATAATAATTATGAGTTAGGTCTTGCGTTCTTACTTGATTTTTTAAATTAACAATATTGAAAGCTTCTTTATCACGGCATATTCGATTAATTCCAATATATTCTGCTTCTAATTTTCTTCCTCGACGATAGATGAAATTTAGTCCACGCATGTCAGGAAGTAGTCCAGCAATAATAGAAGCAGCATGGCGGATAAAGAAAGGAATTTTCATATACCAATTTAAGTTTTTTTCTTCCATATAAGTTAAGTAACCAGCAAATAATTCATCAGCGCCTTCACCTGATAAAATAACTTTTAAATCTTTACTGGCTATTTCAGCACAAAAATACATTGCTATGGCGGAGGGATCAGCAAGAGGTTCATCTAAGGCAGCAATAACTTTAGGCAAGGCACTCAAGTATTCTTCTTTAGTTATAATCTTATTTTTATTCTCTTGGTTTAGCATAGTACTTAATTCTTTGGCATATTTAATTTCACTGAAATTATTATCATCATAACCAACAGTGTAATTTTTCTTTATGTTGGCGAGAGATACAATATAACTTGAGTCTATACCACTAGATAGGAATGAACCAACTTCGACATCGCTTATGAGATGATATTTTATAGAATTTTTAATAGCTTCTTGAATATCCGTTAACGAGCAACTTTTATTAGTAAATTCCAAATTAAAGTATCTATTTTTTGTAATTTGTCCATTTTTATAAGTTAATGTTGTACCAGGTTCAAGATTATAAACTTGTTTAAACATCGTCTCATTAGAAGCATTGAATCCAAAACATAAATAACTAGATAATAAAGATTCGTTACATACTTTCTTAAAATTAGGATGATACATAAGGGCTTTTATTTCGGATGCAAACATGAATGTGTCATTAAACTTAGCATAATAAAGAGGTTTTATGCCTGATGGATCACGAGCTAAGAATAATTCTTTAGTATTTTTATTCCAGATGGCAAAGGCAAACATGCCACGTAGGTGTTTCGGAGTATCACTTTTCCATTCCTCATAAGCGTGAATTATTACTTCTGTATCACTTTCTGTATAAAATTTATGACCTTTTTTCTTTAGTTCACTTTTTAATTCTTTGTAGTTATATATTTCTCCATTGAAGATTATAATAATGGACTTATCTTCATTATATTGAGGTTGGATGCCATCATTAAGATCAATAATGGCAAGGCGATTATGTCCTAATGCTATTGTCTCATCTAAGTAGTGATTAGATCCATCAGGGCCACGATGTCTTATACTTTTCATCATATTATCAAGTATTTTCTTTTTATTTTGGTTGTTATCAATAAATCCAACTATTCCACACATATACTTTTGTGC
>CAMWQX010000005.1 GCA_947176475.1 uncultured Bacillota bacterium | reverse complement strand
TTCTTAGATAAGTAGCTTATATATATTGATTTTATATCTTGGTTAATTAACTTTTCCTCGTGCTTATTAGTTTCCGCACATTTTAAACCTAATGATTTAATATTTGAGATGTCTTCATTACAGATAAAGTAAGCACCGATATTATTATCATAATCAATATAGGTTATGTCATTTGGAAGCTTTAAAACTAATTTTATAAGAAAGATATCGCCAATGGCACCAATAAGGTTAGTTATTGCTAAGAAAAAGACTAAAGAATTTTTAAAATATAAAGCAAAAGGAAGAGGAATGATAGTTAATATTATTATAGGAAAGATAAGGGATACAATTATACCTTTTTTACTTATTTCCTCTTGGCACATAGCATAGAAGACCCCTTTTTCTAAAATA
This sequence comes from uncultured Bacillota bacterium, assembly GCA_947176475.1. GTDB lineage: Bacteria > Bacillota_I > Bacilli_A > RF39 > UBA660 > CAG-582. The sequence goes on along the minus strand of CAMWQX010000005.1, from coordinate 14,963 downwards.
GCCCCGAATTTAATATTTTTCTTATTCTTAGCATATAAGGCATATCCGATTCCATGACATATCTCATGAAGAGCAAAATAAAGGAAGAGAATAATGAGTGCTAAAAAGGAAAAATCAAAGGTATCAAAATAGGTATTACTAAATAGATAAATAAAGAAGATAATATATAAAATACTTGCTAATGCATTCATCAATTTTAAATCCATATCAAAACGATAATAGTTTCTTATTAGTTCTTTTTTCTTTGCCATAAAAATCACCTATATAAATAGTATCATATATTCGAATATTTTGTTATAATAATCGTCAGGTGGTTTTATGATTTTAGCAATAGACTTTTACCATATACTGAGTAATCTCGAAGATCATGTCTTAACGGATAAAGAGATTAAATCATATATATATGCCTTAGTTAACTACTTAGAATTAAATGATTACTTTAAGGGAGTTATTATCAAATCATTGAATGAGAAATCCTTAGCTACTTATAGTTTTGAAACTTTAAAGATAAAGATGGATACAGATTTTATTAAGAGGGTTGCTGTTTCGGAATATGAACAGGCGAGATTAAAAAAAATTATTAAAGCATTTATAAATTTAGAGATATTACAAGCTATTTATCATGAAATTTCGCATATTATCCACAATTACATAGCTTTTGGAAGTGATGTTCCAATAGGTTATCTATATCGGGTTGATATATGTGCTTTAAATGATTTGGATATAAGTGATGATGATTATGATAAAATTCATAATTTAATGATAATTGAAAGAGAAGCTAATATAAATTCTTTAGAGAATATTCTGATAATTATTAAGAAGTATATAAAAAGGCCAGAACTGTTTGAATATTACTTGAGCAAATTACAAAGTTTTATGCTTGTTGGATATGAAATTAAGAAGTCAATTGTCTCACCAATGGAGATTTTATATGATGGAGTTTATCATCTAGAAGTTCCCAGTATTTCTAATATTGACTTATATGACAAAATAAAATTAGGTTTACCACTTAAGAAAAAGGATATGCGAACCTATACCAATAATGAAAGAAATATAATTCTTGGCAAAAACAACTTGCAAGGATAGTTAAAATGTGCTAATATATCACTCAATTGAGGGGGATTTATTATGAGTTTACATCAATCAGTAGATTTTTTTCTATACTGTAATGCGCTAAGTGAAATCACACAACTTGAAATTGATGATATCATAGTAATCGTAAGAACTGTATTTAAGGAAATCAATGATGGCAAAATTGATGAAGTTCAAGGGTTTAAAAAAATCGAAGATGAACTTCATAAAGAAATGGGATTTACGAGTATACTTGTCCCACAAATGGAAATAAAACCAACAAAGAAAAAAACAGTTTGTTAATACAAAACAGACTGTTTTTATTTTTCAATAAAATGACATCTCTTACACAATTCTTCGCACTTTTTATTTTCCCTAAAACCTTGAAGCATTTTTTGGAATCGTGAGCTTATTATGATATCTTCTAGGGAGTCTTGGTAAATATTGCCTAATTTAATAATGCCATCAGCGTCAAGACAACAAGGGATAACTGTTCCATCAACTAAGATGGCAATGTGATCGCGTAAGGCATAGCACATTCCCTTTTCATTTATCTTTTCCTTATTTAGACTAGGCCATATAAATTCATCATGAGTACTTAAGAAGATATTAGGTGCTAATGTATTGTTACTCTTTAAATTATCCGTAGTTAAATTAGTATTATATTCTTTATTTAGATATTCTAATATTCTTTCATTATGAGAACTTTTTATCCATAAACGATAATTAATATATGTTTTGCGAGATAACTTTGATGCAATGGCAAATATTTTATGTAGATATTCTTCTAATGAAAGATTATTACTTTCATGAAAACTATGAAGAGAAATATTAATTTGACGAATATTTTCACATTCTTTTATCTTATTAATAAGATAGCCATTAGTAGTAATATTGATATGGAAATCTTGGGAAGCAACATCTATCATACGCATGATATTTGGATGTAATAAAGGTTCTCCTAGAACATGAAGATATAAATGTTTAGTATGTCCCTTTAGTTTGTCTAAGATAATTTTAAATTCTTCAAGTGACATAAATTTATTTGGTCTTTTGTTGTGGGTACAAAAAGAACAATTGAGATTACAGTTATTGGTTATTTCAACATATATTTTTTTAAACATAATACCACCGATATAAAGATTATATCATATAAAAACTAGGAGTATTCCTAGTTTTAACTATTAAATAAAATACGCTCTGATTTATATTGTTTAATTATATACCAAATTATGACAGTGATATATACAATACTTGATACAATCATCAATATAATATTTAAGATATTGACTTCCCCACCGTTAACATCATTGAATATTTGGGTAAAATTCAAGAATGGAATGATAGCAATTAAAGCATTAGTCTTGATATTAACTAAGAATGCTATCATACCAGGGAAGAAACATATAAAGTTAATTGGTGTTAAAGCACTTTGAGCTTCCTTAAAGGTTTTTGACATACTAGCAATAGCAATACATATTCCACTAATAAATAGAGAATAAACAAGGATAATGACTAATGATAAAATAATGGTATCTACACTAGGCATAATATTAATATCCTTATATATTTCAAAGGCATTATTAGCATAAGCTAAAGAACCAAGTGATAATGCCAAACTTAATAAACCTGTAATCACTGATGATGTAGTAACACTCATTAGTTTACCTACGATGATATCACGGCTCTTAATTGGGAAGGAAAGTAAGGTTTCTAGTGTTCCTCTTTCTTTTTCACCGGCTGTTGTATCCGTAGCAGGATATGTAGCTGAAATAGTTATTGCCATTATAATAAATAGGAAAGAATAACCAGTAATGTATTCGCCAAAGAAATTGTTTGTAACATCTTCGGCAACAGATTCAATAAAGATAATATTTAGGACAATATTGGGATCAATTTTTTGATTACTTAAATAACGGGTCTGTAAGATACTTTTCCATGATTCTAAGTAATTAAACGATAATGTACGAGCAAGTACACTATTGGTTGATTCCTCATTATAATTAATCGTATATTTATTATCATCTAAAGTAATATAGGCATATATTTTGCTTTCTTCATAAGCCTTTTTTACTTCTTCTAATGTCCCTTCTTGGTAATCAATATTGAATTCTTTTAGTAGATTTTTTTCATCATCGCTTAATTTATAGGCGATACCAACTTTGTTATATTCTTCGATATCTGTGTTAGCTTCCATATCAAATAATGCTGACATTCCTAATACTACTAAGGGTATTAAAATAGGTATTATTAGCATCATTGAAAGAGATTTTTTATCACGGAATACTTCACGCATCTCTTTTTTAAAGATGTTCATTGTTTTACTCTTCATAATTACCTCCTATTAAAGCAAAGAAAGCTTCACGTAGATTGCTTGTCTTTGTATACTTTTTAATTTCTTCAGGAGTACCTGTGGCAATTATTTTTCCATGATTAATCATAATGCATTCATCACAGATATTTTCGGCTTCTTCCATATAATGTGTTGAATATAATACGCATTTTTTGTTTTTCTTTTCTTCTTTGATGAAGTCTAAGATTATTTGGCTAGAAATGATATCTAAACCACTTGTTACTTCATCTAAGATGTAATATTTGGGATCATGAATAAATGATCTAGCAATATTTACTTTTTGCGTTTGCCCAGTGGACAAGCGATCAATGCGATTATATAAGAATTTATCCATCTTTAATCGCTTAGAAATCTCTTTGATACGCTTATCAATTTGGGATTCTTCCATATTATAAAATTCACAACACATTTTAAGTAATTCATAGGGAGTTATAGTTTGATATATTTTAGTATTACCAGAAAGATAAGCTAATTCACTTTTTATTTCAAGTTCGTTGTGCTTATAGTCTTTACCATCAAATTCAATTGTTCCATTTGTGGGTTCCATAATTCCCGCAATCATTCTTAGAAGTGTAGTCTTACCAGCACCATTATGACCAAGGATGCCTATAACTTTTCCTTCACCTGCTTCGAATGATACATCATCTATAGCAGCAAATTTAATACGTTTATTTTTAGCCTCAGTTTTAATAAATTCTTTTTTTAAGTGTTCAATTTTTATCACTTTTGTTTCACATCCTTACTTACAATAAGATTCTTTGTATTCTAAAGATTTATCCCCAAAATAAATATTATTATTATCAGATATATGGCAGATGATAACGGTATAGTCTTCACTTTTATAAATAGAAGAAGAACCATCTTCTAAATCTTCAACTTGAATATTGCCATTATCACTTTCATATGCTAAATAATCTTCAATTTGTTCTAGATTGAAAACATCGTTTTTTAATGAATCAATAAGTTCATGTTCGGCATTATTTTTATCATATAGGAAGACCTTATTCTTTGGTCCATATATTTCGCGATTATGAAGAGTTAGTAATTTTTTAATCTTCGCTTTTTGAACTTTTATGTCAGTTATATCACCATAGGTTGGATTTTCAACATTTGATTCATAAGTAATATCACTTAAATTAAAATGTTTTTTAGCTAATTCATCAAGATTATCTAATGATTCTTGAGTTTTATTAGATGAATAATTAGACATTTTATTTCTTACGATGACAGGAAATAATTCTTCCATACTTTTTTCATAATTATCTCCATCTTCGGGATTTTCAAATGATTTAATTACATCATTTTCTTGATAAAAACGATAAGCCATAGATGAACCTGAATCTTTAATAATTTTATTATTAGATGCATAATAGCATTGCTCAGTTACCCATGCATAGACATGTTCATAATTTTTGCCAAAGTATTTAACTCCATAAAAACATGTTGTCTCTTTTTGTTTACTAGCTAAATCAACCATATATTCATTGATTAGTTTTTCATACTTTTCCTTATTATTGTTGTGATTCCAGATAATAGCTCCTACAACTAAAATGAGTACTATAAAGAATACTAGAAATATCTTTTTCATTATTTGCTCCTTATAACTAATTCGTCATATCCCGTTGATTCATCAAATTCACGAGAAAATTCATGGTTAGGTAGTTCAACGATTACTAATTCACAAGTTGTATTAACAATGTTTCCATCTTTTAAATGACCACCAATGGTTACGCCCTCTTCATCAGATAAAGAGATATGTAAGTGAACTCCATCTTTACTAATAGTTCCCATTAAGCTAACGATTTCATAGTCTTCTTCTTTCTCAATGCATTTTAAGGCTTTTGCTGTACGGACATTGATTTTTTTTACACATCCAACTCCGGAAACAACAGCACCAGCTACAATATTGTGTTCCTCGGCATATTTAACTATTTCCTTTTTCAAATCTTGACCATTAGTCAAACGTATTGCATGATACATTTTATTTGCCTTCTTCCTCTATATTTTTCATTAATTTTTTTATTTCTTCAATATCTAATTTAGTTCTTTCTCTCATGTGTTCATTACTTGAGTAAGAGAACTCACCAACTATGTCTCCTGTTATCTTATTTATTTCGGAAACATAATCACTTAAGTTAGATAAGACTGTTGATAAATAGATAGTCATCAAATAGGCTGAATCTAAGTTATCAACATCTCCCGTTTTTTCGCATTTTTTAATATAAGTTTTAAGAAAAGATGATGCTTCGAGATAGAAAGCTAAATCCTCTTCATAATATTGATGTAGTTCTTTATATTTAGCATTTTTTCTAATGGCATTATTAACTATGCGCAAAGATATATCTAAATACAATTCCATAAGACGAAATTTAATATAGTACGATGTTGTCTTTTTGGCATATTTACTTACAGCCTGTAAAACACCTTCAACAACATATACTAGTTCATCATTTCCATTATTAAATTCATTTATTTGTGCTAAAAGTTCATTTATTTGTGCTTCGACATTGGAATTTTCTCCCATTTTTTATTCCCCCTAAAAAACATTTTCATTAATCATTTTTAAATCGTAATAGAAACCAACTTCTTGGTATTCTTCATCACCAATAGTAACAGTTTTGGTTTCAACTATTTGACCGCCTAAATCAGTATAGAATTTCTTAGCCGATTCATTGTCACTGAAACACCAAACGATCATATTCTTTTTATTATTTTCATATAACTCTTTAGCAGTCTCTTTAAATAGAGTAGTACCGATTCCTTTATTTAAGTGATCTGGTTTAATATATAAACTTACTAATTCAGAGTCATACTTTTCATTGTTATATGAGAAGCATGAGTAACCTAATACTTCATCACTTTGAACAGCTACTAAAACTAGGTCTTTATATTCATCAAATGATGCAATATATCTTTCTGTTTGACTCTTATAATCTAATTTATTTAAGTATTTAGATGAAACAATATTATCATAAGCATTACGCCATCCATCTACTTTGATGTGGGCCATTTGTTCTTGATCTTCTAATCTATTCTTTCGTACAACATATTCATCAGCTGGTGAAAGTAATAAAATGGCTTTATGCATATTAACAAGCGCATCGATTAAGATTTCATCTTCTAAAGCATATGTTACACGTCCAACTAATTCTTCCGTTTTAGGCCATGATATTGATTGACCAACTAAGAATCTTATACGACTTCTCTTATAGAAGAATTTTAGTAAATCTCTTTCGGTGTTAATTGTATTTCCCTTATACTTCATGCCCTTTAATTTAGTAAAATCTAGAATAGCAAAGAAACCAGCATCGGGAACTAAATTCTTAGGGAAATCAATATATGGAGTTCCTTTAAGAATTTCATTTGCTAATTCTTCATCATTAATTCTTTCTCTTATTTTATTTTCAACTAAGTCACGATACTTTTTATCGACGGCATCAATTCCATCAACTAAGGCTACGAGTAGATTATATTTGTACTTGTATATTCCTCTTAATTCGTCAAAGTATTCTTTATAGACAACTTTTCTTTCCTCAGTAGTGTTGAAAGCTCCAACAAGAGCTTGTCCAACAATATCTGGAGCGGAATCCATTCCTTGGAAGATACGGTTTACTAATTCTCTTATGATAATTTCATCAGCAACAACAAAGCCAGCTCTTAGGGATGCCATTCCATAACTTTTGGATAAACCAAACATGGAAATAGTATTTCTAAAGTATCCAGGGATACTTGCAATTGGTTTTGCCACATTATCTTCTTCATAAGAAAGGTCACGATATACTAAGTCATCAATGATGAATACACCACGTTTTGCACAAACTTCAGCTATATTCTTTAATAAATCAACGTCCCTCTCTGACATTACTTTTCCCGTTGGATTAGATGGGTTCATATTTAAGAAAGCCACAACGCGTGGAACATATCCCTTACGACGATTATATACTTTTTGAAGAGATTCGTTAATATCATCGATTTTATCAGCTAAGGCTTCTGGATTAACTAGCCAATTGTCTTCTTCAGAAAGGGGCAATACTTCGACTTCGGCTCCAGCTCTTTCAGCACGAATAGTAAATAGTCCATAGTTTGGTCCAGGAACGATAATGACATCACCTGGTTTGGCAATAATATTAACAATCATATTAAATGCTATTGATGTAGATGGTAAGAAGGTTAAGTTATGAACACATAAACCTTTATCATCAATATCATCATAAGAGTAAGGCATAGTGTTGATAAATCCTAAACTTTCAACATAATCTAATAAAATACTTCTTAAGTTATCATCACCTTCAGTATATGGATAACGATACATTAAAGAATTGTCTAATGACTCTTTCATTCTCTTTATAGATAAAGGGAATGGACGATAATTTGTTGGATTACCTCCTCCTAAGTCCACATCCTTTACGGTTGTGATTAATTCGTCACGAACTTCATATCCATAGAAGTCAATGGCATCAGCAATAGCTTGAACAGTGGGATTAAAAAATTCCCCGTCATTACGTTTACCAATATCGGGTAAACCAAATCTTCTATTACCCAATGCTGGGTTTTCTCTTAATAAGCGATCTATCGCACTTGATTTTTTTAGCATATTAAATCTTCCTATCTATATATTTATATAATATCACATATTATCGTGATTACTTAATAATATTTGCTTAATATATTTATTTTTTTCTAGTTCACGTTTTTTATCACTTGGTGCCTTGCTATAATCATCAAATAAGAAGGGACTTTGTTGGACATGATTATAATACTTTTCGACAATATTGCGAACTTCAGCCGTATATTCTCTTTGATGAGATACAGTTGGTGCTCCAATTATATCTTCAATTGTTTTATTAACAGAGTTTCTTTCTTCTAAAGAATAATCTTCATAGGCAAAACCCATATTGAATTTTCCCGAGTTAATCAATCTTATAGCATCAGTATAATTCTCTTGATCAACGATTCCTTGATATAACTTAAAGGCACGACCAACAGCATTAGCACCCCTAAGCATGGGATAAAGTTCAGAGCGTTCATAGCCATTTACCGTGGTTTTAATAAATATGGTGTTGGGATGGCGGATACCTTCAGTAGGTAGTTGCATAGATACGGAGTTGAGATATTCCGGAAGATTGCTTATGAAGCTAATATCCGATTTTACACTTCCTAAATGCTTAAATATTTCTTCATGTTTGGGATCATCAAGAGCATATTCACCATATAATTTTTGCAAAGCTTTATTGGAATATACTTCTTGAACTTTAATGACGGAATCGATACCATCAACTACAATAGTTCCATTTTCATATTTTTCACGGTTTACTTCACTATCTCCGGTTAAAGAACTTGAATTATAATTCTTTTCGATATAATTAATAACAAAGCCTTTAGATCTTAATTCGATAGTTTTACCATCAAGACATAAAAATTCTTCATCACATCTATTTAAATTTATTTTATATTCCTCACAGAAGGTGTTAGAAACAATTCTTCTTAGAGTTAATTCTTGTTTAGTTCCTCTGGGACTAGTTACAAGAGTTAGATGCATTTCACCATGAGGAGTATCAATATCTATTTCAAAATTATCAAAATCAACATTAATAGGAATATCAGGATCAGCAAAATGCCCGATGATGTCATCAAGAATAAAGGAGATATCCATATTAACGATATCATTGACAAAATCATATAGTTCACTTTTTCTCTTCATTTTTTTCCCTCCCTTGGTATTGCCTGATTAGTTTTATAGCATTACTTGGAGTTACAAGTCCATTTAATTCAACATCAAATGCTTGATTGATTAATTCACGGATATAATTGTAGTATTCCTTGGACATCTTCACTTTACTTGGTCCAATTAAATCTCTTTCTAAATTAGATAGATGATCACTATAAGTTTCTTCATTTGTACTTGTTTGAATATCAGCTAGTCTATTAAAACCATATATATAAGATTTTGATTTTACACCTCTAGTATAATCATACATTGCTTTTAAATCATGAACGGATTTAGAAGTAATATTACCATAGAGTAAATCTCTAGCTCTTTCTAATGTCTTATTACCATTTAGAAATTCATATAGTAAAATGGGTGATTGATTATTAACGGTTATTTCATGATTATCAGGATAGTAATTTCTTCGATAATTACCAGCAATATAGTGAGGTATTCTTAAACCAATTACAGTATTAATTAGAGGAGATACTTTTTGTAAACGAGCTAAGTCGGATAAGTTTCTTAGGGATTCAAACCTTTCTTTAATGGTACTACCTTCAAGATTAAGATGAGGAATAGCTCTATCTAATTGATGATTATCAAATATGACCCTAGTTTCTTCACTACTGACGAGACGTTTATCAGCATCATCATGATTACAATAGTCATAATAGCGAACAACATCAGTGGAAATTACACCTTTTTCTCTTTCCTCGATAATGCGACCTCTAACTAAAAATTGAGAAGGCAATGTGGTAAGATCGGTTCTATATTCTTCATAAATAGAACCTCCTATTTCTCGCGATAAGACAAGAGCAGTTCCATAGAAAGTTTTGGCTATATTAATAGTCACTAGACCTAGAGGAGTTTCGGCTTCGATAGTTTGATTCCCTTCGACATAATTGAGAGGTACATCAAAATCGGAAATATCACCAATAATATCTCCTACTAAATCTTTAGTTTTATATGCACCAAGAAGAAAGTCTATATAGTCAGTTAGTTCATTATCATATGCATCATATTTTTTCATAAAAATCTCCTTTTATTTATTTTAATTATTGGATTTTAATAGTTGTACTATATCACTTGGTTTCCCTATTTCCTCAGGTATCTCAACTTGGAAAGTATTAATTACGAGTTCTCTTAAATACTCATAATATTCACGACTTAAAGTATCTTGGCTAGCTCCTAATTGTTCCTCTTCTAAAGACTCAAGAGTATCAAATAATCTCCCTTTTCTATCAGTTGCTTTAACATTAACTAATAGATTAAAACCATTTGCAGGATTACAAAATTCGGCATTAGTATCGTTAAGAAGAGTTTTTAAATCATTTAAACTTTGAGATGAAATATGACCATGTATCAAATCATCTACTCTCTCTAAAAGTTTTTGTCCTTCAAGAGATCTATATAGGTGTTCTTTAGGAAAGTTATTAATATTAATACGGAAAGGTTTATTATCTAACCAATAATCATCTTTTTGATAATCGGGCATACCTATGTAAAGGTTGGTGCTACGACCTATAGAAATTATATCTTCAATAGGAAAGTATGCGAAAGCATCTTTTAAATGGCGATGTTTCTTCTTTAGGGTTTCTTCTTGATTAGGATATTCGATATTTATGTGAGCATCTTGAAGTTTTTCGTAAGTATAAGCATTTCTCTTTTCTAGCATATTTATCAAGATAAAGGTACCATAGTTATTATCATATTCGCGAGTATTTTTCGTGGTTATTATACCATTTGCTCTTTCTTCGATGATAAATCCTTCAACTTTAATGGTTGATGGTTCCTCGTCTATAGCAAAAGTATATTCTTCATAGATAGAATCTCCCTTTTGTAGTTCAATAGTAACATTAGTTTTAGATATCTTTTTAAAACCTTTTTTGGTTGCAGTTTTAGTAATATTGATTACCATTGGACCCATTGGAGTTTGTCCATTGATGGTGGCATCTCCTTCAGGAATATTTATGGGTATATCAACATCGAGGATGTCGCCAACGATATCGCCAATAATGTCTTTAATGGAAATATCGGTAAGCATATCTATGTAACTAGTTAATTCATTGTCATAAGCATCATATTTTTTCATAAGAAATCTCCTCTGTTTTATTTATTTTCATTGTTGGATTTTAATAGTTGTACTATGTCACTTGGACTTTCTAAATCCTCAGGTATTTCAACTTGGAATATTGATTGTACTAAATCTCTTAAGTATTCATAGTATTCACGACTTAAGATATTTTTGCTAGGTCCTAACTCTTCTTCTTCTAGAGATTCAAGGGTATCATAAACCTCTCCTTTGTCGTTGGTTGCTTTCACTTTAGTTAAAAGATTAAAACCATCAGCTGGATTGCCAAACTCCGCATTTGAATCATTAAGAAGACTTTTTAAATCGAGTAGACTTTGATATGTTATATTGCCATGTAACAAGTCGTCAATTCTTTCTAAAAGTCGATGTCCTTCAAGAGATTTGTATAGGTGTTTTGTAGAAAAATTATTAATATTAATGCGAAAAGTTTTATTATCTAACCAATATTCATTTTTATTATAATTGGGAAAACTTATATTGAGATTGGTACCTCCACCAATAGCAATTATATATTCAATCGGATATCCAAAGACGCACTTTGCGATATTGTGTTTAGCTTTTAAGGTTAGCCCTTTCACATCATCATTCATGTTAATACAGGCTGAGAGGGGATAATCTCTTCGCTTTTCTTGCATATTTATTAAGATAAAGGTATTGTAGTTTAGATCATATTCACGTAGATTTCTTGTGATTATTTCACCTCTTTCTCTTTGTTCGATGATAAATCCTTCAACCTTAATGTTTGTAGTTTTTTTATCTAAGTCAAAGATATATTCTTCATAGATAGAATCTCCTTTTTGTAGTCCAATAGTAATCTTTATTTTAGTTGATTTCTTAAAACCTTTTTTAGTTATAGTTTTAGTAATATTTATTTCCAATGAACCCATTGGAGTTTGTCCATTAATTGTGGTATCTCCTTCAGGAATATTTATGGGAATATCAACATCTAGGATGTCGCCAACGATATCACCAATAATATCTTTAATAGAAATATCGGTAAGCATATCTATGTAACTAGTTAATTCATTGTCATAAGCATCATATTTTTTCATAAAAACCCCTTTATTTTATTTATTTTCATTATTTGTTTTTAATAGTTGTACTATGTCACTTGGACTTTCTAAATCCTCAGTTATTTCAACTTGAAAGGTATCAGTTACTAGTTCTCTTAAGTATTCATAGTATTCACGACTTAAGATATTTTTGCTAGGTCCAAGTTTTTCATCTTCTAATGATGCAAGAGTCTCATAAAATTCACCTTCACGAGTTGTTGCTTTAACATTAACTAAAAGATTGAAACCTTCAGCTAGATTATCAAACCCTGAAGTTGCATCATTAAGAAGAGTTTTTAAATCTTTTAAACTTTGATGAGTTATGTTACCATGTATAAGATTATAAATTCTTTCTAATATTTTAGTTCCATTAAGGGCATTATAGTAACTTTCTCTAGGAGTATCATTAATATCAATTTGAGGATATTCTTGACCTAGTAAGTCTTTATCTTGAAATTCCATACTAAGCACAGTTCCTTTTCCTATGGACATGGCCTCTCCAACAGGAAGAAAACGTGTAGCAATTAGTTGTTCTAAAAAATTATGTTTATCTCTTAGTGAAGAAAGCTCATCGTCATTTTCTAAATCCACATCAATTTCTCTAAAACTTTCGTAACTAAATGCAAGTCTATTTTCTTGCATATTTATTAAGGTGAATTCGCGATCGTTATAAGTATATTCACGAGCATTTCTAGTCGTTATTATACCTTGTTCTCTTTCTTCGGTGATAAATCCAAGAACTTCGATTTTTGATGGATTATCCCCTAACTCTAAAGTATACTCCTCATATATAGAATCACCTTTTTGTATAACAATATCAATATTTGTTTTATTTGATTCTTCAGAATCTTCATTTGATTGAATTTTAGTTATAGTTATTTCCATTGGTCCCATAGGAGTTTGTCCATTAATTTTCGTATCCCCCTCAGGAAGATTTAGGGGTATATCAACATCGAGGATGTCGCCAACGATATCACCAATTATATCTTTAATAGAAATATCGGTAAGCAAATCTACATATCTTGTTAATTCATTGTCATAAGCATCATATTTTTTCATAAAAAACCTCCTAAATAATTGATTGTTATTATAACAAAGTATTGATGATTTTACTACATATATTTTAAGTTGTTTATAAAAATTAAAAAATGCAAATTATGAAAATTTGCATTTTTTATTATTTAACATCCATTTTTTTAATATTGCTTATTTTATCTTTAGATACAGAGTACTTTTCTTCTACTCCACCATAAAGTTGGACATACTTATTATTTTGAAGTTTTAACATACCTGATGCAAGAATACGTAAGTAACTATCTTCTGGAAAAGGATAATAACCTGGATTTTTTACTATACATAATACTAATTCTTCACCTTTTTTTACGAATTCATCTTCGCCACTAATTACTTCTTTAAGAACAGTATTCTTTATTTCAGCAGAACTCATTGATTCAAATCTGAATGCATCATCATTAGTCTTAATATGTTCTTCTAAAGTCATATATCCGCCCATAAAATGAATTTCAATATCTTCATTTATCTTAATATTACCCTTGAATATATCATCAACATGAAATTTAATTTTGGTCCAAGCATTTCCATCTAATTCTTCAAAATTAACTGATAATACTTTACCTTTTACTACAGCATCACTATGTTTCACTAGAGTAGCAAAATCTTCTGGATAGAATGTATCAGGTATTGACGTTGACGTGATGATATTCTTTCCATCTAAATTTTCAAAAGGATTTATTTCTTCTATTTCATTTATTTTTTCCTTTGGTTCTTCAATTTGTTTTTCTTTTGTAAATAAATTTATTGACAATACTCCAATTAGAAGCACTGCAATAACACTTATTATACTGATTCTAACTTTTTTCATATAATCTCCTCTTTCTTGAGAACACTATAACATATATAAAGTAAAAAGAGGGAGGTCTTGTTAAGACCTCCCCTTAGTAATCTCATTTAATATAGAATTTAGAATATTGATTATTGAATTATCACATGTTGTTTTTGATGAATCTTTTTTGTCGTAACAACATTTACCTATATCAATCGATTCTTCATCACTTTTACTATAAGAAGCATTTTCATATTCGAGATAATAAGATATAAAATGTGTGTACTTATCTTTTTCCCATTCAATTAAAAGCTCAGATGTTTCATTTATATAAATTACCTCATAGGTGATTTTATCTTTTTTAATTTTGTTAGAATATATACCGCTTTCTTCGTTTTTTAGATATTCCTTTATAGCGCTGGTTAGTTCATTATCTAAAGGTTTTATCACTTCACCTTTTTCGACAGCACTTTGTTCACGTTTTTTATAAAATAATCTTTTATTTGAATATTCTTCTTTTATAATAAGTTTTAATGTTTTTATTTCATTACCAATATGTATATCTACATATAATGAATCAAATACAATGTCTTTATTTTTTATTTCAAAGTATTCATTATAGCCATAATAATCTCTTATAGTATAATCTTTGGGAGATGAATCTTCATATACTATTTTTTTACCATCTTCTTTGGCATAGTATACGGAAACTTTAGATATTTTGTTTTCATCTATTCCATTAAATATACCCAACTTAAAATAGATGTTTTCACCTGTTAAAACTAATAATCCATCCGTTAGATAAATGTCATTTGTTTCTGATTCAGATGCAATAGTATATATTC
>CAMWQX010000004.1 GCA_947176475.1 uncultured Bacillota bacterium | reverse complement strand
AAACCTTTAATTGATAATGATTTGCTTGATCAAGAAGATATCGTCAACATCTTTGAATCGACTTCTAATCCATCTAAATCCCCTAAATCTAAGGAGAAGAAAAAATGAGTTCGGTAGAAGAGGGACTAATGCCTGACTCACTATTGCATCATGATTCTTACTTTAGTTTTTTAAGCTCGGAAAAAAATTACTCAAAATATATTCGTAATAAAATGAATATGTTAGATAAAAAATATGTTTCAATGCGTGAGGAAGAAGCTCGAGAAAACTTTTTTGATATTATTCATGATTTTCAAGTTTTTGGCTCTCAGCATAATTTAGCTATTCTTAATCCTTTGGATTTTATAAAAAAGTATGAATCATTAATACCAGAAGATAAATTAATAGATGTTTATTTTTCTTTAAATCATTACGATTCTGCTTTAGAATTTATCCAACTTAAAAAAGATGAGTTAAAAAAGTGCTTTAAAAAGCATTACATCTCTTTTTACGAACATGAATCAACTGATGACTATCCTATCAGTGACATTGAATATCAACTGATTGCTGATAGATACTACAAAGAGGACGTATTTAAGAAAAAAGTATATTCTCTTGCTGGATGTTATAAAGAAAAAGAACTAAAGATACTTTTATACCGTTATTTTAAAGATGATATAAGCTTTGTTTTTTATAGTGAAGAAAAATATAAGATTCCTCTATATGGTTTTTGTCATAATGTCAAATGGGTAACATTAGAAGAGATATTTGCTGATTTATATGAAAAGGGCGAATTGGAACTGATAAAAACAATTATTCAAGATGCCATATCTTATGACACCGATTTTTCTCCCAATTTTACCAACAAATATCCTTTTAATAGTTATCAATTTTATGGACCTATATTTTTCGAACTAATAAAAAGATTTAAGAAGGCAAATTCTTTAACTGATTATATTGGTTTAATAAAAAAACAAGAGCAATTTATTATCGATAATATAAATCCAAGTGTCATACCAGCTACTAGTGTTTTATCTAATGAATTTTTTGCTAATCTAAAATATTTACATACTTTACCAAAAAAAGATGTAAGAAATCATCCTTTATACAACAAGTTACTAGATATATACCTATCATTTTGCCGTTCAACTTATCCCTTTGATGTCGATAAATATATCTTCATTTTTAAACGTCTTTTTAATCGCTTGATTGAAGGTCAATCCTTACTTGATATGGTCCAAATTACCACTCTTGAATCTTTATTTCATTATTTTAAAACCAATGAAATAATTCAATTTAAGGGGTCGCCTAAAGTTACATTAGACAATATTAACTCCTATGTTACTAAACAATATATGGAAATAAAACAAATGATTCTCGATCAAACTGACGAGGAATCTGTAGTAAGTTACCTTATTCATAATCCCAAGGATAGATGTGCCATTAATGCCATTTACTTAATTTCTTCATTTGGCTATGAAAATTGCAAAAAATTATTGCAACATGGAATATCTGATGAAGTACTAATTCGTATAAGTAAAATAAAATATAAAGATGAAGAGGAAAGAATCGTATTTTTAAATTTTATCTTAAAAGACCCTCATGCTTTTAAAGAAAATGAAAATAATCTAAATCTTATTTTCAAAATATTCAAGCATCTAAAAGAGGAAAATTATCCCAATATGACCATGAAAAAAATTATCAAAAGAATTAACTCCTTTGAATATGCTTTATTGCCTAATGTAGCCTGCCTAAAGAATAACTTATTACTTTTGGATTTAGTAAGCAAAGGTGAACCCATTGACAATAAAATAGAAGGAATAAAATTATATAATGATTATCGTCTAAGAGAATATTCATCAATTCCTGATGTATGTGGCAGTTATCAAAATTTAACTTATGAAACCGTTAATATGCGCAGCCCAGAAATTATTTCCAATGGAATAGGTAATTATCTTTACCCTGATAGTAAAGGATCTAGTTGTCTAACACCCGCTGGAAAAGCGGCAAGTTGTCTTTTTCATGGAGCCATTAATCCTCACGGGCGCTTTTTTAAAGTAATGCTTAATGATAAAATAGTTGCCTATAGTTGGCTATGGCGTGCTGGCGAACTTTTGTGTTTTGATAATATTGAAATAACTGATGAGGCATTAAAAATACCTAATCATGAAAATGTCATTATGAACCTTTACTTAAAAGCCACAGAAGAATTCATTAAAACATCTACCAGAGAAGAAAAACAACCACTTAAAGTAGTTATTTGTGGAAAAAATAAAATAGATATGCTAAATAAACCATTTGAGCAATTAAGAAAAGTAACAGATTATCATATAGCTAATTTTAAACCTAATAATTCAGAAAATTTATATTTAGATGATTCTAAAGATACTCAATATGTCTTATATGGTGATTTAACCAAATCCATAGATACCTCTGATACTAAACATTTTTACACCTATAAACCAAAAAAGATTACGCGATTTGATGATTGGTCTGAAGAACATCTCCAAAGCCTAATCAATTCCATCTATTTTGACTATTGTCTTTTTACCAATAAAAAATATACACCACTTATCAATAAATATGTCGATGGTTTTATTGGCGAAGATTGGATGATTGGTTATAAAGAAGATGGCAGTTATGATTTATTTTACCGAACTATTAACGAGGGTATATCTAATTCTATATCGTCTTACTTATCTATTAATGTTGAGTCTTTAATAAAAAAAACTAACATTATTACGCATAATTATGAAGGCTTAGATTACTTATTAAATAAAGAAAATTATGAAATTGATAAAGACACTCTTAAAGAATACTTAACCAATGTAAGAGAAGTATTTAGTCAAATTAGTCCGGAAGATTATTATCATACCCCACGAAGTATAAAGAATTTTGGACATATTGTCTATGATGGAGCTATAACATCTTCCTCCTTTGGCCATCACGATGGAGGAGGGGGAACTAACGGTTCGCACTTTATTTGTATTGCCTCTCTTTCTTCTGATTTATTTAAAGGTCTATCCCATAGTGAAGGATTCGTCTTAGATCAAAATTTATGTGCCTTTCAAACGGCATTTAAACTTCAACAAACCTCTTCATTTGCATCATTCCGTGATAGCCGATATCCGATTCGTACAGAAGGCGGGTCAGGGGAGTTACAAGTGTTAGATTACATAGAATTAAGTAAAGCTAAAGGTGTTTTAGTCAATGAATATAGCTCCGAGAATCTTGCTAAGATTCTTTATATTCTTGATAAAAAAGAAGTTAATCTTCCTCTTCTAATAGAGAATAATGGTTTTTATATAATTGATAAATCGGAATTAAAACGCCTAATAAAACTAAAATAAACGCTATTTATGCGAAAAATATTGAAAAATAGCCTTGACAGTTCATAAATATATGATATAATCATATTGTTTTAAAAAGGAAAGCGATTGTATATATCCACCTGAGTAGCCAAGTAGCACTAGGTAAAAAGCCAAGAGAATAATAACATTAATTTTTAATTATAAATATTATTATACTAGGTTTTTAAGTGGATACAATTGTATTCACTTTTTATTATAATTTTAATGGAGGTGCGTATTTATAGCAAACGTAAACAAAAAAAGTGATGATTTACTAATCAATGAGCAAATCAAAGTTCCTGAATTAATGGTAATAGGACCAAATGGAGAACAAATGGGTACTAAACAATTAGCCGATGCCTTAACAATAGCAAACTTTGCTGGATTAGATTTAGTGTTAATGAATTCAGGTGCCGAACGTCCAGTTGCCAAAATAATGGACTATAACAAATTTAAGTATGAGAAATCTAAAAAACAAAAAGAAGCTTTAAAGAAACAACGTGAAAGTAACAAAGATATGAAGGAATATCAATTATCATACAATATTGATATTGGAGACTTTGAGACACGTCGTCGTAATGCCCAAAGTTATCTTGAAAAAGGACATAAAATTAAAGTTACAATACGTTTTAAAGGAAGACAAATGGCTCATACTGATTTAGGAACAGAAGTAATGCTTCGTTTTGCTGAAGCGCTAAATGACTATGCTACTATTGAAAGTAATCCTAAACTTGAGGGACGTACTATGCTAATGATATTAGCACCAAAGAAAGAAATATAGGAGGATTTTATATGCCAAAACAAAAGACACATAAAGCTACAAAAAAAGTTTTAAAGAAACATAAAAGTGGTTTAATAACTTACAAAAAGAGTGGTGGAAATCACCAAACTGCGAAGGATTCAACTAAGCAAGTTAGACAAAGAAGAAAACAAGGACAATTAGCGAAAGGAATAGCTGACAGATTAAAAAATGTCATCTAAGGTGAAGTATAATGACAAGAGTTAAAGGTGGATCTGTTGCTAAAAACAGACGTAGAAAAGTATTAAAAAAAGCTAAAGGATATTTTGGTTCTAAACACAGACTTTATAAAACTGCTCAAGAACAATTATTCCATAGTGGAGCATATGCTTATAGAGACAGAAAGCAAAATAAACGTAATTTCCGTAAATTATGGATTACACGTATCAACGCTGCATGTCGTATGAATGACATTAGTTATTCTCTATTCATCAATGGATTAAGTAAAGCCGGTGTTGAAATCAACAGAAAGATGTTAAGTGAAGTAGCTATTGATAATCCAGCATTATTCACAAATTATGTAAATATTGCTAAAGATGCTCTAGCTGGTAAAGTTTCTAAAACTGAAGTAGCTAAAGCTAACAAAGAAGTTGCTGCGGCTCCAAAAGAAGAAAGTGCTGATATTTCTAAATTAACAGTTGCTGAATTAAAAGAAATGGCTGCATCTCGTGGAATTGAAGGCGCAACATCTATGAAAAAAGCTGAATTAGTAGAAGTTTTAAGTAAATAACAAAAAAACTATTCATTGCGAATAGTTTTTTATTTGCAAATAAATCAATCTATGCTAGAATAACTTACGACTTAAAGGGGAGATTAAAATGATAGCCAATAACCGCAAAATGAATGATTTGAAAAATGACATTGCCTACATAATGGAAAGAGAAAGTTACTTAAGTGACATGTTTGCTGGCAATGTTGAAGGTGGATTTATTCATGGAAATGAGATGATTGAAGAATTTATCCGTGTTGGAAAGTGTCCAGAAATAAGAAGTATGATAACGAACCTTACTAAAGAAGAAATCATGAATAATGCTTATCTAAGAGATATTAAAGTACCTAAGGTGAATATTAAAAATATCGAAATGGGGCGAAAGCGTGTCATTCCTGCCGATACTGTCATGCTTTATAAAGAGAAAACTAGAGATTTAGAAACATTTATGTCTATTGATAGTTATTTTATTTGTGATCGCCCACTTCGCTTACCAGGTATTGCTGAGAGTAAAGGTAAAAATCAAACTTGCTGGATGACAGTAGAACCATCAGAAATTGAAAGCTTTAAAGAATTTATTGATGAAGCTCAAGGAAATGTTTGCATTTGTGGGTGTGGATTAGGCTATGTTGCTTATATGTTATCCATAAAGGAAGATGTCGAAAGTATAACAATTGTCGAATTGAATCCGGACATTATTACTATGTTTAAAGAACACATTCTTCCTCAATTTAAAAACAAAGATAAAATAACAATAGTTGAAAGTGATGCTATAGAATATTTGCAAAATAATGATTTGTCGCGATTTGACTATATTAATATTGATATTTGGCGTGATACTCTCGACATGCTTCCGAGATATTTGCCATGTCTAGTAATAGAAAGTGCTTATCCCGATGTTCATTTCTCTTATTGGTTAGAACCAACTTTAAAAGATTTATTTCGCAAGTGCCTTCTTGAACAATTTTCTGACTACAAGAATGCTCGAAGTTTCCTATTTGAATATGCCAATATTATTGCCAAAGATATATTAGATAATACAGATATATCAACAAAGCATGATTTACAGGAGTTAGTTCGCCTAGATGATATGCGCGATATCTTACGTGCATGGTATTTATCCCATCCTCAGTTATCCGCTGAGTATCAAAATGATAGTGATAAAAAAATGGACAAAATGATTACATTTTTAAACCAAGTAGCTGGGAATCAAGCTACATCAGACCCCGGAATTAAAGCCTTAAGTAAGCTATTTGGTACAAAAATATATTAAAAATAAGTCATAATGATTTATTTTTTATTGTCTACAAAAGTTTTCTTATGCTATAATGATGATACAAGGAGTAGATGATATGAATTATAGCTTTGATACTTTAAAGACTTTATATGATAAATACACCATTGAAAAAGATAGCAAAAGTGGAAGAACAGTTATTGTTGATCGTAAAACTCGTGACCTTTGGGAATATGAAGGAGTTTTTGCTGCTTGTGTAAATTTTGCTCATACTTGGGTTTTTGCAACGCGTTATGATCCATCTCAAGAAAATGTAAGTACAAGTATTAGTAAAGGAAAAATCTCTGATGATGATTATGGCAGAGCTTTCAGTGAAGCCTCAAGAGATAGTTACAATGCTATTATGGAATGTCTAGTCACTTATCTTCAAGAATCGGGGAGAATGCCAAAGTGCGAAACATTGGTTAATGAAACTGCAAAAAAAGCGGAAGGTAGTGAAGCTGAGAATATTGTAAGAGGTCTATATTCTAAAAATAGCTGGTATGCCTCATTATTGTTTTGGAGTTTACAAGTTGCTGGCATGGAAGAATTGCTAGAAGATCTATTAGAAAAAATGCAAGAAAAGAATGCTAATTCCGACAAATCTGCCAAGAAGAAAGAGGAAGAACCAGAAGGGAAAGCCTTAGCAGCTTAAAATAAAATGACAAGAATCTTAAAAAAGATTCTTTTTTTATGTCTTTTTTTAAAAAATATATTGACAAGTGTATATTATACGCATATAATACAAATATAAGATAAGTGTATATATGACACAAAAGAAAGGATGACCAAATGATAATCAAAAATAGTATCTATGAATTTCCGCGGTTTATATAAAACCAAAACTAAAAATAATTATTAAGAGGAGGATATATGATTTATTTTTTAAGACATGGTTTAGATGATGAAAGATACATTGGGGGATGGAGTGAAGTAGATTTAACTGATGAGGGAGTAGAACAAGTTCGAAAAACTATTGAGGAAATGAATGCTCTAGGAATTATTCCTAAGCACATTATTTCATCAGGAGTAGAAAGAAGCAATACGACTGCAAGTATTCTTGGTCAATATTATGACATAGATGTTAAAAAAGATTATCGTTTTCGTGAACAAAATAAGGGCGAATTAAATGGTTTGTTAAAAGAAAAAGCGAGTGTATTATTTCCTGAATATTTGCGCGATGTCGATATTGATACCAAATACCCAGGTGGTGAATCATTAATTGATTTATATACGCGCATTAAAGTAATGTTAGATGAGATAAAAGAACTTGATGGTGATACTGTTATCGTAACTCATCGTGGAGTAATCAATATGCTTTATTACATTCTTTATCATATACCTCTTGATATGGATAAAGAAAAATTTGATGTAAAACATGCATCACTTCATGCTTTTAATCCAGAAGTAATGCTTATAGGGAAGGTGATATAATGATAAGTATAGCAGTAACTGGTGGACCTAGTAGTGGAAAAACTACTGTAATCGATAAAATAGTGGTAGAGCTTAGACAATTTGGATATAACGTAATTGTTTCTCCTGAGATGGCCACAATTACTATCAATAGCGGAATTCTTCCTGCCGGAGATAATGCCATCAATGACGTTACATTCCAACAAATAATTCTTATGCGTCAACTTGTCTTTGAACAAACTTGTTTAATGGCAGCTAAAGAGTTAGGTGATAATACTGTTATCTTATTTGATCGTGGAACCTTAGATGGATATGCCTATGTTGATAAAGATAAATGGGATTATGTCCTAGAATCGCAAAACCAAAAAACTCTAAATTTATTAGCTAATTATGATGCCGTAATATATCTTGAAGGAAAAGAAAATTTCTTTACCACTGAAAATAACAAAGCTCGTTATGAAAGATCAGCAGACGAGGCTAAATTAAAAGGAGAAAAGGTCTTGCAATCTTATCTTTCTCATGATAACCTATTAATTGTAAAGGCTCAAGAACAATTTGAAGATAAGCAAAAAAATGTTCTCAATATTGTTGAAAATTTACTAGGCAACCCAACATCCTTAAAAGAACAAAGAAAGTTCTTAGTAACTGATGTCGATGTTGATAAACTTAATACGATAGCTAGTAAGGTTGTCATAACACAAGACTATTTAAAAGAGGAAGACGGATGCGAATATCGTCTTAGAAAAATTGAACGTGATGGCGATGCAACATATCACTACTGCCAACAAAGGAAAAAAGAAAATGGCCTAAGAGAAGTTATAAAAGCATCAACTATTGATGAAGGAGAATATAATCACCTTCTTCAAAATAAATCACTAGAATTTGCAACTTGTGTTAAAACTCGTTACTCATTTGTCTATAATAGACAATACTTTAGGCTTGATATATTTCCTGACAACTTAATGGTTTTAGAGGTTAATGTAACGAAAGAAAATCCTGAAGTTTCTCTACCAGAATTTATAAATACAGTCGAAGAAGTAACAAATAAAGAAGAATACCAGAATATAAACATTGCAAGGAGAAGACAACAAGAGTATGGAAAAAGGAAAATTAATAGTAATTGAAGGAACGGACTGTTCAGGAAAAGAAACACAATCAAAAGAGTTAATTAAAAGATTGAATGATGATAATATTGATACTGTATATTATTCATTTCCTAAGTATGATACGCCAACTGGTCGAATAGTTGGCTTTCCGTATTTGGGAAAACCATATTTGGCGCAAGAATTAATTGAACAGGAATCAAAAAAAATATATAGTGGGCTTAGACATAAATATCCGAATATTGATAGGGTATTAGATATTATGAATGCTATGCATCCTAATAAATTTACCGATGAAGAAGTCGAGCAAATTAATATGGCTCTAGTGCCAATTTTTGAGATGATTTATATGGAAAAACCAGATGTTAAACAACAATTAATTTTAGCTGTTGTCTTATCAGAGGTGATAGATGAGATATCTCATGGTTGGTTTAAAGAAGGCGCACCTAGCGTTGATCCTAAAGTTGCAAGTCTTTACTATGCAGCCGATCGAAGATATAATCTGCCAATAATGAATAAGATTCTTGAAGATGGAACCAACATTGTTCTTGATCGTTATACTTATTCCAGTATGGCTCATCAAGGGGGCAAATTTCTTGATTCAGAATCACGTACTAAGATGTTTGAGTGGCTTGATACCTTGGAGTTTGGCCTTCTAGGACTTCCTCACAGTGATACTAGGTTATTTTTACATATGCCAACTGATTATGCAGCTATTTTAAAGAAGGAAAGATCTGAAGCGTTAGATGAGCATGAGAAGGATCCTGAACACTTACGTAATGCTGAAAGAGCCTATGTGGAAATAGCTTCCAAGTATGATTTTAATACTATCGAATGTGTAAGAGAAAATCATCAACTTGAACCTTGCAAGGCGGATATCAAAACACCAGAAGAGATTAGTGATGAAGTGTATTCTTGCGTAAAAAAACAGTTAAAATTCCATTAATTTATAAAAATAATTGAACTTAGAAAGAATTTCTAAGTTTTTTTAGTTTGTATGGATAAAAAATGGCAGTTTTTTATTGTAAAAAGCTCGGTAATACCTTATAATGATTATAGTGTATTATAGTCGATTACTATGCCTATGTGGTGACATAAGCATTAGAGGAAGTGATAATATGTTAGTAACTTTGATTGCTA
This sequence comes from uncultured Bacillota bacterium, assembly GCA_947176475.1. Classification (GTDB taxonomy): domain Bacteria; phylum Bacillota_I; class Bacilli_A; order RF39; family UBA660; genus CAG-582. Next base: position 5,842 of record CAMWQX010000004.1, on the reverse strand, counting down.
ATAACTGGTTTATAAATATTTTAGCCGCATTCTTTATAAGCTTACTAGATACAATAGCTTATACTTTATTAGCTGCTGGATACAATATTTTTTATGCTGTTTCAAAAATAGATCTTTTCGGAACTCCAGGATCAGGCGGACAAAATGTATATAAGGAAATAACTACCAAAATTTATACAGCATTATCTGTTGTAATGGTTTTTGTCTTTGCTTATTATCTGATTATGATGATAATAGATCCAGACGGAGGAAAAGGTAAGTCAACAACTGCTCTTGTAAAGGAAACAATTATTGCCTTTATTACTGTAATACTTTTACCTACAGTATTCCGTTATATGTCTTTATTTCAAAGTCATGTCATAACTGACAATACTATTGGGAATCTTATTCTAGGTGGATCTGGTGGTTCAAACGGTGATTTTGGTGATACAGTAGCTTTAATTGTCTTCACATCATTCTACCACCCACAAGGAACATCATACAGCGATTATTTCGATAATGAAGGCAAATACATTGGAGTTGAAAATGCGAAGGATGTATGCGACGCTGGTGATGATAAAGCCAATCCTACTGTTTGTGAGGTTTGGGCAAATGCTCTACAAGAATGGACTACTGACAGGGCACTAACTGCCATTGGACCAATATCTACTAAAAGTAAGCTATACGATACAACCAACGACGAAGGCGGAATGTATTATATGTGGATAATTACAACAGTATGTGGAGTTGTATGTGCTTGGTTCTTCTTCAGTTATGCTATTGACGTAGGAACACGTGCTGTAAAATTGGGGTTCTTACAAATTATTGCGCCAATACCTGTACTTTTAAAAATTTTCCCTCAAGGAAAGAAAACATTTGATGCTTGGTTTGCAGAAATTAAGAAGAGTTACTTAGAGATATTCTTGAGATTGGCAATTATCTTCTTCATTGTTAAATTATGTACAATGGTTCCAGAATTTATAGATGCAGTATGGAATTCAGGAAGCGAAATACCAGGAGGTTTCTTAACAAAAGCTTTAGCAACAGTATGTTTAATACTAGGACTATTAAAATTTGCTAAAGATGCACCTCAATTATTCAAGACCATATTCGCAAGTGGTGGCGGATTATTTGCTGGCTTAGATTGGAAACCTGGCATGAAACGCCGTGTAAGCGAAAACGAATACGCAATGAAAGGCCTTGGCGGTGCTGTTGGTCTTGCTGCAGGAGGCGTTGGAGCCGCAGTTATGGCTGGTAGAAAAGCCTATAATGACAATGCTCCAGAAGGAGATGTTGGTACAGGCAAGGCATGGGCAGCAGCACTTGGTTCAGGAATTCGTGGACTTGGACATGGAGCTATTTCCGGAGCAAGAAATGGTTTTAAAAATGCTCCAACCGAATTTAGTGGTAAAGGCATAGCTAATGCGGCCAATGCCGGAGTATCTGCCGGACAAGCTGCTGAGGTAAAAGCTGCTAATAATCGTGAACAATATGGTGGAATTTTACATCCTCTACAGAGTATTGACAAACATGCTACAGAATTTAGCGAAAACATTGTTGAAGGATGGCATAACATTGGAAGTACACTTAGTGGAGGCAAATTAAACAATGCTGCTGTTGATACTATCAAAAAAGCAACAGATAATATGGACGCTGTAATTAAATTAAAAGATGTTACTAACATTGATAATGCTATGAAAAAATTGGAAGAAGATATCCGTACGAAGGGGTTTGTTAAGTACGGCGACAAATATTATTCTTTAAACGGAGACAGCATAGATGTTGGTGATGGCAAGTCTAATGTTGAAAATCATAGAGCAAGATATGGAGATAAAGCAACTAATGCTGATGGACATTACTTCAATCCTGCTATTGGTGATTATGATCACAATTATAATCCAAACAATGATAGAACATTCAGTTCAAAGAAAATGGTCAATACCGAAAAACTTGGCGATTTAAAAACTTTATTCAATCAACAAAAGAATCAAGAACTTGCAGAAGCTATTAATAAAAATTACCATGAAGGTGCCTCAACTTACATGGCAAATATTGCTAAACAACTTTCTAAAGAACTTGGAAATTTAGGTACCGAAAATATTGCTAAAATTAATGCTGAGATTAAGAAGGGCGGTCTTAAATTTAAAGACAGTCAAAATAACATAAGAGATGTTGAAAACATAAATGATTTCTTAACTAAGATGAGTAATGTAAAAGAAAATGTTACTGCAGAAGATATTAAAGTGTTGAAGGATGTTAAGAGTAAAATGTCTGATATCAGCAAGAATATTGTTATAGCTCAACAAGCTCAAGCTGCTGGTAAACAACAAGAGAAAAAAGACAGTAAATAATTAAGTGAGGAAGAGTAAATATGAAATATGATATTAGAAATTCTATTACTTCTTCACTTAATTCACCCTATAGAGATTTTTGTGAAGAGTATATAAGACTTGCTGAATTGATAATTCAATTTGAACAAGATCAAATAGAAACAGTTGAAAAGGCTGAAAAAGATGAGTTAACTATGCTCTATATGGGACAGAAAACAAAATTATCTTCTTTAGGAGCGAGCGGTATAAAAAATCATTTTCAAGCCGTTAAAGCTCAGATAATTAAAGAATCCATTGAAAAAAATGGTGGAGTAAGGCAAGCATATAACATACTAAATAAATATCTTGCCAAACATAGCGTTGAAAGTAAAAAATTAGGAATAACCATTAAAAATGGTCAAACATTAATGCCTATTGAATTAATTACAAATTATGACATAGCTGTTAATCAACTTGCTAATTTTAAAGCTCAAGAAGATGCTTATCAAAAGAAATAAAAAGGAGGTTATTATATATGAATCAATATTTGATACCAGCCAACTCCAAAAGATCGATGTTAATTCTTGGTTTATTTGAACCAATTGACTTAATTATCTTTGGAACTGGAATAGTAATAACTGTTATATTATTAATAATCTTGCCTCGTGAGACAATTCAAGATATGTTAATAATATTTGCTCCTGTAGCATTTACAGGAGTGATGGTTTTACCTGTTCCTAATCATAGGAATATGTGGAATTTAACAGCAAATGTTTATACATATTTAAGTAACAGAAGAACATATTATTGGAAGGGTTGGTGTATTAACTATGGCGAAGAATCAAGTGAAAACAGCGAAGAATGATAGCAAATACTCAGAAGATTGGTTGCCGATAACTAATATTCAAGGAGGATTAATTGAAGTTCAAGGTCGAGCTTTAGAGGGAAAACAAATAGTAACAGGTGTAAGGGTAGAACCACGAAATATCTTCATCAGTGATGAAGAAACCCAAAATAGAACTATTTACTCTTTGAGAAATTTCTATAATTCTATCGATTATGAGTTCTGGTTAATTTGTTGTGATCGACCTGTAGATATCAATCTATATAAGTCAGAACTTGAAGTTATGTTAAATAGAACTGAATCGGCACAAACGCGTAAGTTGATTCTTCAAGACCTTCAAAAATGTGACCTGTTCACTGGCCCTGCTATCAACGCCGTTGATACAGAATTCTATCTTTTGTTTAAAGATAGTCCAAAGAATATGGAACGTATTCAAAAACGTGTTCATAATATGATATCTGGTCTAGCATCAGCTGGTCTAGTATCTCGTCAATTAACAGAAGAAGATGTAAGAGTACTATTAGATAGTTTCTTAAATGATAGTAAAAGAATAGAGTATGGGACGGTGATGAGCGATGTCTAGAGCGTCACTAAAGAGTGAAATAGCACCTAAGGGTTTAAATTTTAAAATAAATGAATTTATGATTAGTGACAAATATGCCACTATTCTTACCGTTTTAGAATATCCTAAGATGATTGGTCCGGGTTTTTTAAGTAACATTACTTCAATTCCTGGTGTAAAGGTAAGTATTAAGCATATTCCAATTGATTTTGGAACTATGCAAAAAACGATAAATAGAGAAATAGCCGAATTAAAAGAAGCTTATCAAAGAGAACATGATCATACTTTAAAAGAACGTATTCGTATTGATTATGAATCAATGGAAGGATTCGTTCAAATGTTAGCAGCAACTCAATCTAAAATCTTCGACTTTCAATTACATGTCATGATTGTTGCTGATACCAAAGATGAATTGGATGCTAAGAAATTACAAGTTAAAAACTTCTTAACAGCATTAAATATGCGTGCAATACCGATGATGTTTGAACAAGAAAAAGTTCTTAAATCTATGCTTCCAATATTCCCTAAACAAGATGTTGAAGCCCGTATTGGTATACCTATACCAGCACCAACAATTAGTGCTATGTATCCATTTGTATTCGATAGCATAAAAGACCCTGGATTATCAACACTTTTTGGAGTTGACTTCTCAGGTGGTGTCGTTTTATTCAACCAATTCTTATATCAAATCAAAAAAGAACACAATCGTAATAATGCTAACATGATTATCCTAGGTACATCTGGATCTGGTAAATCAACTGCCGCAAAATTACAATTGCGTAATCATATTCGTAATGGTTATCAAATTGTATGTATCGACCCAGAAAATGAATTTGAACATTTATGTGTAAGTAATAATGGTTCAAATGTTGACTTAGGTAAGGGTGGATCATACGGTATGGTTAACCCACTTGAAGTAATTGTTGACTCTGATGAAGAGGAATTATCACAAGGATTAGGTTATACAGTTTTAACTCGTGCCTTACAATCTTTAAAAGCTTTTATGAAATACTATTCGCCAGCAATTGAAGATGACGTATTGGCAATGTTTTCTGAAGTTGTTCAAGAGACATACAAGCGCTTCGGAATAGATTTTGATACTAATTTTGCTAATTTCAAACCAGAAAATTATCCAACATTTGATGACGTATATGCAACAATTAAAGGTAAACTTCTAGCAATGCCAGAGGCAACTCGTGAAAAAGATGTTATGGAACGTCTAGAATTAAGAGTGCGTCCATTTGTTAATGAATTAAGATACTACTTCAATGGTCATACTACAATCAATTCTAATACAGACTTTATTGTATTCAACATAAAGGAAGTTATGAACAGTGATGCCAATATCCGTAATGCCTTATTCTTTAATATCTTAAAGTATGCATGGGGATTATGTTTAGATAAATCAAAAAATACAGTAATGATGGTAGATGAAGCTCACATCTTACTTTCTGGAAACAACGAATTAGGTGCTGAATATTTAGCTCAAATGCAAAGACGTGCGAGAAAGTACAATACAGGTACTATCATTATTACTCAACAACCTACAGACTTTGCTCAAGAAAATTTAATTATGCATGGTAAAGCTATCTTCGACAATGCTTCATATTACCTAATAATGGGATTAAGAAAACAAGCAGTTGAAGACTTATCTAAATTAATTGACTTAAATGAAGCTGAAAAAGAGAGTATCAAAACATATACTCAAGGAGAAGCTTTATTCGTATGTGGTTCAAGAAGAATGCGTATTCACGTTGAACTTACGCAAGATGAACTTGATTCATTTGGATCTGGTGGAGGTCTATAGTATTTGTTAGGCGGTGACAAGATGAGAAAAGATAAATTAAAAAATAATATGTTATTGCAAAAGGGAAAAAAAGTTATCTCTCTTTTTGCAATAACACTTTTTTCAGTTTTAGTATTTCCTCTTAATTCTAATTCGGCAAACTTCCGTTATGAGGATTTTGACTGGGATACTTTTGCTGAACAAAATAAATCATTTTGGTCTGCCTACTGCGAACATGATGAAGATCCAAAATGCGAGGATAAAGTTTTAAAAGCTCAAAAAAAGTTTTATAAGAAGTTATATAAAAAATTATCCAAATATGAAAAAAGAGGACTATTTATTGACGACAATATCATCTTAGA
>CAMWQX010000003.1 GCA_947176475.1 uncultured Bacillota bacterium | reverse complement strand
ACGCTTTACGCCCAATAAATCCGGATAACGCTCGCCACCTACGTATTACCGCGGCTGCTGGCACGTAGTTAGCCGTGGCTTTCTTGAATGGTACCGTCACTTACATATCATTTCCTATATGTACCGTTCTTCCCATACAACAGAACTTTACAATCCAGAGGACCGTCTTCGTTCACGCGGCATTGCTCGTTCAGGGTTCCCCCCATTGACGAATATTCCTAACTGCTGTCTCCCGTAGGAGTCTGGGCCGTGTCTCAGTCCCAGTGTGGCCGATCAACCTCTCAGTTCAGCTATGCATCGTTGACTTGGTAGGCTCTTACCCCACCAACTATCTAATGCACCGCAGGCCCATCTCCTTGCGTACCCCGAAAGGTACTTTACTCCGTAGAGCACATTCGGTATTAACAGTCGTTTCCAACTGGTATCCCCAACAAGAAGGCAGGTTACCCACGTGTTACTCACCCGTTTGCCACTAGGCGGAAGTTCCACGTCATTCTCATTCCACTCTTCGAGCAAGCTCTCCAAGCTTCCTAAAAAATCTGTGGGCCGCCTCGTTCGACTTGCATGTCTTAGGCATGCCGCCAGCGTTCATCCTGAGCCAGGATCAAACTCTCATAAAAAAATTATTTTCTATTTCGTTTAATCTTGCTACTCAAATTTCTTTGACATTTTACTTAGTTTTCAAAGATCTCTACACCTTCGTTTCCTCCAGCGCATTTGTAATATATCAGTTTAATTCTCCTTTGTCAATTCTTTTTCAAATCTTTTTGGAAAATTCTGATATATCCTTGTGTTTTTAAGGCTTCTTTCCTCAACACACTGTTTCATTATATAACTATCATTTAATTTTGTCAACTTATTTTTAAACAAATTTTAAAATACTTGTTTTTTAGACAAAAAAGGCCAAAAAAAGACAAGAAATGGAGTTTCTTGTCAACCTATTTTAGTTTATTCCGGTTATCTCTTTGTACTTATTATAGTACTTTTCAACAACTGCTTTATCAAATGGTCCTTCGTTCTTTTTCTTCATTTCAATTAAACTTGATAATTCACTTTTAACTATCTCGTCTAGTTCATCGGAATAATGCATAATCTTTTTATGATAATTATATTCATTTTTATCTAAGACACGAAAGCCACCATCAGGGAATACTCTTAAATCTAAATCATAATCAATATATTTAATGATATTATCATCAATTAAATATGGTGTGGCAATATTGCAGTAATAAAATAATCCTTGTTTTTTTAATTGAGCTAAGATATTAAACCAACGATCTTTATAAAAGAACATGATGGCTGGTTCTTTAGTTTTATGAGATGAACCATCACTTTCCGTTATCGTCGTTTTAAAGTCTCCACATATTATACAATCATCTAAGATATCTAATACCGTTATCTTATCGGATATGCTATTTATCTTTCCATTATGTTTATAACAATGAAGTTCTAAATTATCTCCTACTTTTATATTCATACTATCACCGCTTCTGCCTTATTATACACCAGATTGAAATAAATTACTACCTACTTTATCTTGTCATAGATAATTTCTAACTTATCTCTTTCTAGAGCTGATGATGACATGATGAAACCTTCATTACCTTGAATATTCTTTAAAATATCAACATTATCTGGAGTTATTCCTCCACCATATATAATCGAATGATTGATATTTCTTTCAACAAGATAATCTTTTATCTTTAAAATAACTTTTTCAATATGTTTGATATCGAGTTCTTCATCAGTACTACCAATTAACCATGTTGGTTCAAAAGCTATCATAATATATTTAACAAACTCGGGTAAAGCTTCTAATTGCTCTTCAATTAATTTTAATTCAGGATCTGACTCTTTTTCTTCAGCTGTTTGATTAACACAGTAGATGGGAATCATTTCATTATCAATAGTATTTTGCATCTTCATTTTAAAGTCACTTAGAGTTTCATTAAAATGTTCTTTTCTTTCCGAATGACCAACAAGGACATATTTAACTCCTAATCCCTTTAAGCCTTTAGCACATACTTCACCAGTGAAGCTTCCTTTGGCAAATTTAGAGACATCTTGACTACCTAAAGCGTAGCTTCCCTTTTTAAATAAAAGAAGATATGGATATTGAGGTAATACTATAACTTTTTTATTGTGAATAAAGTTTTCGTATTCGACAATACTTGTTTTAGTAAGATTCATTTTTAAATTTAATACTAAAATCATATTATTTATCTCCAAAACAATTTATATGTTTTTCCACGATATATTCTAACGTTGCTCCACCACCTGTTGATAAAAAGTCAAAGACATCAGCATAGTTTAATTTATTGATACTAGCAACAGCATCTCCACCACCAGCTATTTTTATAGCATCCACTTGACTTAATTCTTGATATAAGTGTTCTGTTCCATTTCTAAAATGTTCATCTTCATAAAGACCCATAGTTCCATTAACAAAAATAGTTTCCGATTTTTGAATATATTCTTTATATTTAGCAATAGTTTTATCGCCAATATCATATATAGCTGAATCCGTCGTTATAGAATTGATATCCGTTTTATATATTTGATCGTATTCTTTGACAACGACATCAATAGGCATAATTATCTTATCTTGATATTTAGAAATTAAAACACTAATCTTATCAACATATTCTTCACTATAAAGACTTGTTCCAATATTATATCCAGCACTTTTCAAAAATGTATTGGCTATTCCCCCACCAACTAAAATATAATCACTTTCTTCAAGTAAGGTTTCTATAAGGGCAACTTTATCATCGACTTTAGCACCACCCATAATTACTGTAAAAGGTCTTTTAATATTATTGATTATTGGATCTAATCCAATTAACTCTTCATTTATTAAAAATCCATAAGCAGATGGAAGGATTGTTGAGATTCCATAATTTGAAGCATGACGTCTGTGAGTTGTACCAAAGGCATCATTTACGAATACTTCTCCTAAAGATGCCCAGTAGGAAGAAAGATCTTCATCACATCCAGATTCTTTTTTACCATCAACATCTTCAAAACGCGTATTTTCCATAAGAACTAAGCGATGATTATCTAAAGCTCTTTCTAATTCTTCGCCTCTAGTCTTATTTACGAAGTAAACATCTTCATTCATTAAGTTTTTTAAAGACTCAGCAACAATACTTAAAGACTTATCTAATTTATCTTCTTCACTTTTAACTTTACCTAAGTGTGACATGATAAGAATTTTGGCATTATTATTAAGTAAATATTTGATAGTAGGAATACTCTTTTTAATTTTGGTATCATCTAAGATTACGCCATCTTTAATAGTTACATTTAAATCTAATCTTAAAATAACTTTTTTATTTTGTACATCAAAATCTTCTATATATTTCATAAATCATCATCCTATGAAAATTATATAAAAAAAAGAATAGAATTACAAGTTATGTATTCTATTCTTTATTTAGTAAGTCCTTAGTTTCTATTTCAAAGTCATACTTCGAATATTTTTTCATAGCTGATGAAACTAATTTAATCCAATGTGGACTTGCTATCTTATTACCAAAGCTATCATATCTAGGACAGTACTTACGTCCTATCTTGCTTATTGTATTTAATCCTTTACCATAGTAGTTTCGAGACAATAAGCGAATATATGATAATACCCCATATTCAATGTTTCGATATTTTATTAGGCCCTTAGAACTCATTCCTCCGAATACATTATTACATTTTAACATGTATTTAACTTTGTAGTATCCTGATTCAGCAGCTCCGATACTTAATGCCGTTGCAGTATCAACATTAGTGTATATGTGTGTAGTAAAGTAGATTATAAGATTTTCTACATACTTAGCATCACCTGTATATGGTACCCTTTTCTTGTTGACTTTTCTTGGGTTGTTTTCTACATAATCGTAGAAATATTCGACTAATCCATATAGTACACTGTCATATGTCTTTACTTCTCCGTCCTTATTAAGTAAGAACCCAACATTAGTTTGTTCAAACTCGAATTTTCTCGATGCATATCTTTCTTTCAAGTCGGCTAAGACATCTTCATATTTAACTGAGAATGTTTTAGCAAAGAAAGTTATTTCATCTTTGTAAGTAGTAATGTAATTGTCAATATCTGAGATGTTAACATTTACTTCCTTTTTAGGTCCAGCTAATTCAACCTCGTTTTTGGCATTATAGCGTAAGTTTACTATATCGTCTAAACTATAATTTATTAAATCTAACGAATTATAGCGCAGGGGTACAGTTGCATCTGAAGCTTCGCTTAAATATTCTTCAGTGCGTCCTTCCGCATTAATGTGAATACCTATTGTAAGTACAAATATTATTAAAAGTACTATACAACAAATAAGATGCTTCCAAGCTACGCCAGAAGCTTTTTTTGTTTCCATTTCTGGTCCTCCTCTTTCAGTCGAACAGTTAATATCTTATCAAAAGAAAAATAAAAAGTCAACTTGACTTTATTTTGGGCATGAAAAAAAGGACTTTATTTTAGTCCTTATTTAACAATCTATTTCGGAATTTTTCTGTTAGTTCCTCAGCTAAATCGCCTTTGACAGTTCTAACAAATAAACAATTATTTTCACTTACTGTAGTTATGACACGAAAACTGTTAATAACGCGATTCATCTTGCTATCTATTTCACATACATAGTAATAATATATGGCATTATGTTTCATCGTATCTACGACTAAGTGTTTCTTTCCGCTAGTTAATTGAATAACTTCATTTTTTTGAAAAAACATACTAGCTACCCCTTAGTGCTAAGCTGCTTTAGCAAAGCCTTTCTCTTCTTGTTCTTCTTGGGTTCTATCTTTTCTTATACTTTCATATGTAACAAAATTCTTTGGATATTCAATATCTATTCCAGTTAATGCACCAGCAGTATATGCAGCATCTTCAGGATCCATATTGGATTCGGCACATTTTCTATCAATCATTCCTTGGTTATTTCCATAACGGTAAATATCATACCAAGATAATTTTCCATCATAAACATAATCAACTATTTCAGCTAATGTTTGATCACTCTTTAATTCATATGTTTGATAATCAGCTTCTTCTTGGGAAACTTCTTCTTCCTCAGTTTCTAATTCTTGTTCTTTGCCTTCCAAGTATTCTTCCATTAATGAAGCATCATCAGCTTCTTCTTCAAATAAACTATCAAAAGCATTGTTAAAGTCGATTTCTGTTTCTTCTTCTATAGCAAAAATGTCGCTTTCTTCAATAATCATTGGAGTTTTCTCTTCAACTTCGACAATTTCTACTTGTTCTGCTTTTTCTTCAGCAACTAAATCTTCTAGACTGTTGATAAGTTCTTCATCAGCTTTTGAAATACTTGCAACTTCTTCTAAATCAGGATCTTTTTTAGCCATTCTGGATTCTCTTGTTGGCATAGCAGTTGCCTTAAGAACCTCTTCCTTTTTAGCTTCATGAGCTTTTTTTAAATCTTCAAAAGAGATTACTACTTCTTGGTCATAATCTTTTTCTGGCAAATGAAATTTAGCTAATTTGGCACTTATAGCTTCTAGTTTTTTAGTTTGCTCTACTATTTGAGTGTATCTACCGTCAATTCTTACCATTGCTACTTCTACTTCTTCACGAGCTTCATATGGAAGTTGTTCTGCGGCTTGGCGTAATTCGGCCATTAATTCTTCATGATTGCAACGACTTAAAGGCTTTTCTAATTTGATGTTATGAGCTTTTAGTATAGGTATTACATCTTCAATAATCGCAGCTCTTCCTTTGCGATATTCCTCTACTACTTCCCATTCTACATCGTTTTCGCCTTTTATTGCTTGGATTGCCTTAATTAAGTCTTCAATAGTACGATCAAAAGATTCTTTGGCAGCTTTTGATGTTTGAGCTTTACTATAATCAACCATAATTACACTTCCTATCTTAAGTTAATTGTAGCAAAACCGGCACAAATATGCAAGAAAAATTGATTGATAAATTTATGAGATAGTTATATCTAAAATAATATTTTAAAAAGGCTATTTTTATTATCTATTTTTAAAAGTTTTTTCAATTACTAATGATAAATTTTCTTGGTTTCTTGCTGAGTCTCTATTAGCAAGTGCCCAATCTGTAATTATTTGTCTTTTTGGTGCCATTAGGAATTTTTTAATATCTTCAACAGTATTAATATTATTTTTATCTAATATGCTTGTAAACATCTCTAAGTCTCTATTTATTGGGTCATTATTGGCTCTTTTTCTTAAAATAATTATCCAAAGTGTTTCAAGTAATGTATGTAAGTCTTCTTCTAACCAATAGTGAAATTTTGTATCTTTATGTTTTTCTTCTAAAAGTAGGCATTTCGTATAGATAGGGAACATTTCCATAGCACCATGCCATATATCAATGCTGCAATAATCATATTTAGAAATATCTTCTACTTCTAAAAATTCTAAAGCATCTCCTTCAATTATAGATATTTTGCTATTCATTTGAGGTTTTAAATATGTTTCAAACATAGCTTTAATATTCCTATCTAGTTCAACTATTGTAATCTCTTCTACTTCATCTTTTAGAGATAACATATAAGCAACATATCCTAGTCCACATCCCATTAATAAAACTTTTCCGTGAGCTTCTTTAATAAAAGGAGCAAATGAACTTATTTCTGATGGTTCAACTCCCATCCATTTAGATTCGGGTATAATTTCGCTGATTGTTGGAAATGGCACATTTTGGGGAAAATAACAAAAATTATAAATCGTCGTTAATGATTTAGGGTCTCTTCTTCTCATTTCATATGCGTAAGTTTTATATTCTTCATATTCGGTAATGTTTGTTAAACCAATATTACCAACAAACCAATTTTCAATATGAATATTTTTGATATATGGATTTTCCTCCAAGAATGATGGCTTTAGTTTGGTTATAATACAGTTTTTCTCTAAACCTGCTATTTGTCTTTTGGCATCCCAAATACTTACTTCGCCTATGTTTAATCCAGCAGTACTTTCAAGGATCAACTCTTCTATATTTGATAATTCATTTGTATATTCTCTTATTCTTTCAATTTCTTTCATAGTACATCACGGGTGCTATTATAACAAAAAAATGAATAAATGCAAATTAAATTGTTTTACTTATGAATTCATTAGGATAGATTATCGTTAATGAAAAAAGAGACTTTTATCGTCTCAATCAGTTTGAAGTATAATTTATTTTGGGATTTAAGGCTTAATTTAATGCCTAAAATATTTAAAACATAGAAAAACCAACACATTTGTGTTGGTTATTTACTTAGAGATTACAATCTGTCAATCAGGTAAAAATTTCCTGTTTCTAAAAAATCTTCCATTTCAATAAAAGACTTCCCAACTTTATTTAGTGTTAATCTCAATCTATAGAAATCAACTTCCCCTACACTACTCTTGTATGGATATATTCCTTGTGAATTACCATAATACTTCAAAAATTCTTCATCAATATTTTCATCATAAAAATCTTCATCAATTTCTATATCTGCCCAAGGGAAAAGTTCTTGTATTACTAGTTCATAAGATTTTGTTCCAAAGCCTAATAATTCTCTTTCAAATAAAACTTTCTCTCCGTCATCATCATTTACTTTCAGTGTAAAATGTCCCCGCCCAGAAGTTTTATTTATCCATTCTTGAACTTCTAATATACTTTCTCCATGTTTTTTAGTTTCTAACATCCATTCTTTAGCTATGACTAATGAATTCCAACGCCTTTGATATTCGCTTTGATTATAAGCCAATTCTTGTAATTGATTCAATGAATTATCTAATATTTGATTGCATGGGATGCTAATCTTCCAACCTTTTTTGCATTTTATTGCTGTTTGTTTATTAATCACTTCCCATATACACTCATTTTTTGTTGGGGAATAAAGAACGATAATAACAGGAAGAGAATGATTAAGCCAATAATTATAATGTTTAATGTTTCCATGATATGTAACCTTATTATCTTTTACTTTTGCAAAGTATGAATCGCCAGATTTTATTTGAACTGCAATTAGACGTCCTGAAAGATAATTTTCTTCTCTTAGTTCTACTATTGCATCTATTCCGTAATCTTTTACTGGTTCCTCTCGAAATACAAATCCAAGTTTTCTAAATATTATTCTTGCTGTATCTACTCCTTGAATTTCAATTACATCTTTATTTGTCATATCAATTCGCCTTCTTTAATTAATTTTATATCGTATATTATACAATATAAAATTATAAAATATCTACTATTTTACCATATATTGCCGATCATTTTATATTTTAAGAAGTATTCATTCAAACATAGAAAAACCAACACTTTTGTGTTGGTTATTTACCTAATGGCGCCCAATGTAGGACTCGAACCTACGACCTAACGGTTAACAGCCGTGCGCTCTACCGACTGAGCTAATTGGGCATTTAATGGAGCGGGTGATGGGAATCGAACCCACGTTATCAGCTTGGAAGGCTGAAGCTCTACCATTAAACTACACCCGCATCAAGTAGACAATTAGAATTATATCATAATATAATCTAATTGCAATACTTTTTTGAAAATTTTTTTAAAAACTTTATGGTTTTAGTAAAGTCAATTGAACTTTTTGTTTCTCTAAATCGATGCCATCAACATAACATTTTATGATATCTCCAACGTTTAATATGTCATTAGGATTTTTAACAAATGACTTACTCATTTTAGAGATATGAATTAATCCATCATCATGAAGACCAATATCAACGAAGGCACCAAATGATGCAACATTTCTGACTGTTCCTTGTAATTCCATACCAATACGTAAGTCTTCAATATGTAAGACATCACTTTTTAGTATTGGTGCTTCTAATTCATCACGTGGATCTAATCCTGGATTACCTAGTTCTTTAAGGATATCTTCAACTGTGAATATATCTGATGATAATTCACTAGCTAAAGAAGAGGCATTTGCTTTCTTTAAAACTTCTTTAAATGATTCATTGTTGATATCTTTGATGCTTAGTTTTAGAGTATCTAATATTTTATTGGTTAATTCGTAACTTTCTGGATGGATTCCCGTATTATCTAGAGGATTATCACCATCAGGTATACGTAAGAAACCAATAGATTGTTCATAAACTTTTTCACTCATACCTTTGATTTTCTTAATCTCTTCACGATTAGTAATCTTCTTTTCTTCTTTATACTTTATTATATTCTCGATTACCGATTTTGTTAATCCAGATACATATTTTAAAATACTTTTTGATGCTGTATTGATATTAACACCAACTTCATTAACTACTTTAGATGTTGTGAAGTCAAGGGTTTCTCCTAGTGTTTTTTGATTAACGTCATATTGATATTCGCCAACACCGATAGATTTTGGATCAATTTTAACTAATTCAGATAAAGGATCTTGTAATCTTCTTCCGATGGAAACAGCACTTCTCTTTTCAACAGCTAAATCAGGGAATTCTTCAATAGCTAACTTAGAGGCACTGTAGATAGATGCACCCGCCTCACTAGTTATTATATACTTACAATCCAAATTATATTCCTTAATCATCTCAGCACAGAACTTTTCGGATTCACGAGATGCTGTTCCATTACCAATAGAAATGATATCAACATGATATTTTTCGATTAAGTTTTTAACAATTACTTTGCTATCGGCTATATATTTTTCTTGATTAGATCCATTTAAGAATGGTTTGATAACTGTTGAATCTAAGTATTTACCTGATTTATCAACAACGGCTAACTTACAACCATTAACATAACCTGGGTCAAAACCTAAAACAACCATTCCTTTAATAGGACGTGTTAAAAGTAAGTGTTCTAGATTAACACCAAAAGTATTAATGGCCTTCTCTTCGGCTTTCTCAGTTAATTCACTTCTTACTTCGCGTTCAACACTTGGCATAATAAGACGCTTTAGAGAGTCTTTAATAGCATCTTTGATTAAGTTTTCGCCAATAGAACCAGATACTTTTAAAATCTTCTTTTCTAGGTAGGAAATTATCTCATCAAGATCAACATCAATTCCAGCTGTTAATATCTTTTCCGATTCACCACGGTTAATGGCTAGAACACGATAGTGTTTAATTTGTTTTACTGGTTCACTGAAGTCATAATACATATCATATAACTTCTTTTCATCAACAGCACTCTTTTTAATTTTGGAAGTGATTAAACCATGATTAAACATATAATTTCTAATCCACTTACGATAATAAGCATTGTCACTTATCCATTCAGCAATGATGTATCCTGCTCCTTCTAAAGCAGCATTAGTGTCAGGAACAGCTTCTCCCACAAATTTTTGAGCCATAGTTTCTAATGATCCAGAAGTAGGCAAGGACATAATCATCTTAGCAAGTGGTTCAAGCCCAGCTTTAATAGCCTCACTAGCTTTCGTTTTCTTCTTCTCTTTAAATGGACGATATAAGTCCTCGACTTCCGTTAACTTTTTACAAGCCATAATTTGCTCTTTTAATTCATCAGTTAAAAGGTCTTTTTCAGCGATAAGACGAATTACAGCTTCTTTTCTTTCTAATAAGTTTTGATAGTAAGCATATAAATCACCTATGGTCTTTATTTGATTTTCATCTAATGCTCCCGTGGCTTCCTTACGATATCTTGCGATAAAAGGAATTGTTGCTCCTTCTTCCAACAACTTTAGTGTTGTCATTATTTGGTCTTCACGAATATTTAATTCGGAAGTTAATTCTTTAATTATTAATTCATTCATCTGTATTTTCCTCCATTGTCAAAATTAATTATAAATTATTTTGACGAAAAAAGAAATATATACAAGAAAAAAAGACATATATGTCTTTTAATTTTCGGAACTTGGTCCATAAGATTTAACAGGAGCATTTGTTTGTTCCTTGGCTTCATCTGTTAAAGTTTCTTCCTCTTCTTTTTCACGTGGTGGTAAATAATAGCCAATTACCTTAACATTTACACCTCGATCTTGAAGAGTTTCAAGTGGACTTGCATCAAATGGATAATTATCAACACCAATAATAGCAACTTTTAAATTTGGTAGTCTTGTAAGGAAAGTAAAATCGGTTATGTCATTATCTTGCAATTCAATATTTTCAAGAGATTGGAAATTCTTGACTGTAGAAAAATTACGAATACTTGTCCCTTTAACTATAAGAGTTTTTAGGGAAGAAAGATCACTGATGCTAAATGGACTAAATTCAAATGAATCAACTAAATTAGGACAATTATCTATGGAAAGGTATGTTAAATTTTTAAAATCATCAACGAATGATATACTTTCACAATCACAGTGATCAATTACCATGGCATCATACTTATCAGCATTAGCTATGACAAAGTGTCCAAAGTCTTTTGGAAGATTGGAAATTTTAATTCCTGTACAATTTGGAGTATTTTTACTTAGATTATAGAAATCAAAAGTATCACTAGTTAAGGCGAAACTTACTATTTCTTGATTTTCATTACGCAATTCAAAGTAGTATGCTTGCTTAGAATCTAGATAAGTTATAAATAAAACTGTTGCTTCTTCTTGATAAGTATCAGTAGAGAAAGTTAGACGATCTTTTTCCGAACTTTCAATTAGAGATTCAGCATATTCTTCAGTTAAAACACCTTTTTCGATTAATCCTCTTAATTGATCAATACTTTCAAAACGATTAAATTCCATCGTTATTGTTTCAATATTTTCAAGATTTTCTAAAACTTCAGGATTAGTTATCTCGTTACATCTTAAATTAATATGAGCTAATTTAGTTAAGTTTGCTAGAGGAGAAATATCCGAAATATTAGTTCCATTAATACGTATGCCTGTAAGGTTAGTTAAATTGGCAACGGGTGATAAATCGGAGATATTTTGACAGTTAGATATACTTAATTCCTCTAGATTAGTTAAACAGCTTATTCCCGATAATGACGTAATATTAGAATCAATAATAGATAGGTTTTTTATCGTATTACATGCTGTTAAAGAAGAGATTAGTTCTTCATCTTTGTCATGAGCAATTGTTAAGGTTTCACAACTAGTTTGATGAATTAAAAAATTTAATAAATCGGCATCTTCAAAATTTATACTAAATTGATTGTCATCTTTTTCGGCTTTGAATTCGTAATACCCAGCTGCTTCATTCCATTCAATAGAGATATAATCGGCATTTTTAAAATCATCAGAATATATAAGTTCATAGTTGGAAACTCCTCTTTCAAATGTTGCTCTTTCTTCAGGAAATTCATCAATATTAGCTGAAAGAGCTTCTTCAAGAGCTGAAGTGACATCAATCGTGGAATTAGCAATACTATTGGCTAATACTTCTGGAGCACTTGTATCAAGATTTTCTGTTTCAATAATTTCTTCATCTGGTGTTGTTTTAGCTCCACAGCCGCTTAATAATAGATTAGTAGATAGAGCAAGCATTCCCGCAAGCAATCTAAACCTCTTCTTTTTCACGTTTATTCCCCCTCAAATTTGTTTGTTATAATAACATTTTATTAAAAAAAATGCAACAAAAAAGAGTAATCGCTTACTCTTATATTTTGATATCTTCATTTATGAATTCTTTATCGTCTATCAATAATTCGTGTATTTCTTCTTCTTTGGTATCTAAGAATACTTCTTCAATACGGTCAACTCGACATTTTTCACTGGTTATAATAGCTTCAACTTTATTTATCGCGTCTTCAAGAATGTCATTAACAACAACGTAATTATACTTAGTAACTTCGTTTATTTCCTTATAAGCTGTATGGAATCTTTCAAGAATTTTCTCTTTACTATCAGTACCTCTCTTTTTAAGTCTTTCAGCCATGATTTTGATAGATGGAGGCATGATAAAGATAAATAATGCTTCAGGAATCAACTTTTTAATGTTATTAGCTCCTTCTATTTCAATTTCTAAGATGACGTCTATACCGGATTTTAATTTTTCACCGATAAATTCTTTTGGAGTTCCATAATAGTTTCCGGCATACTTAGTATATTCTAAAAAGTAACCTTCTTCGATTTTTCTTTCAAATTCTTCCTTAGTTACAAAATTGTATGTTTCTCCAGGAATATCGTTATCCCTTATAGGTCTAGATGTGGTAGAAACAGATAACCAACGATTTTTAGAGTCATGTTTTAAAAGACCGTTGATAACACTTCCCTTACCTGAACCACTTGGAGCAGATATAACTATTAAGGTACCACGGCTATTTTGTTTAATCATTTAATCACATCCTTTGTTACAACAATATAACATAATTTAAAAGAAATAAAAAGAATGTTGCTAAAAAACAACATTTTTTATTCATATATATTTAATAGTTCAAAAGAATCAATTATTAAATGAAATTCTGATACCATTATATTGATTTGTTCTATGCTATATCTTTTTTTTTAATATAGATGTCAACTTTATTACAAAAGAAAAATAGTACATTAAGTACTATTAATTAAGTTTAACTTCTATTACTTCTCCTTCACCAAATCGGGCAGTTGTTTTTAAGTGATAGAAAAGTTCTTTAGAATTATAATCAAAGTAATATTTTTCTTGGCAATCGATTTGTGAGGCAACTAGATTTTCTTTTTTTATGGTATTATCATCATTTAAGATATCTTTTGATTTAAAAATGTACTCACCTTTTTTTAAGATTGCGGATTTCTTTTTTTCTCCTTTGAAAGATGAAATAATCTCCATTAATTCTTTATTATTGACTTCTTTTATGTTATCTAATTTTTTCTTTTTTACTCCACCGAGAGTAATTTTTGTGGCTTTATCATTTTCAAGTTGTACTAAATACACTTTATTAGTTTCGATTAGATTATTGATATAATATTTAATAAAAATAGTATCCACATTATAAGAAATCTTATAATCACCTTCATTAAATGTTGGATCATAATCTTTTATAATATTGATGATATCAATTGATGCATCATCTTTTTTGAGATCTTTTAATGAATCGCCTTTTAAATATAGAATATTTTTTGTGAATGTAGATGCATCTATTTCATCTAATATTTCTAAATTGACATAGTCCTTAAAGATAGTGGATTCTTTATAAGCTTTTAATTCGCGATGATAATTTAGTTCTTCCTCATTTTTAGGAACAAATTCCTTTATTCCAAATGCTAAAATTGTTACAATAGCCATTAATGATAGTAATATTATTTTTATTTTATTCATATTTTCACCTCATATATTTAGTTCTAATATTTATTAATAAAGTTTCATTAATATTTAAAAAAATGGAAAAAAAGCCCTTATGGGCTTTTAATTAATATAGTTTTACTATTTCAATGATGTCTGTTTCTTTTTCATAGTAACCAATAGTTATCTTGTCTCCACTTGTTAAGAATGCTAGAGAGTCACCTAGTGTAATGGAAGCAACATACTTTTTGTTATCACTAGAAGTAATATAGAAGTAAGTATTTCCACCTTTAGTTGCTGATTTGATATTTTTAATTGTTATATCTTTTTTAGCAATGATATCATCACTTATTTCATCAGCATAGTTATTTAAGTAATTTTGAGCAGCTGCATCGATTCCTTTAGAAGCATCAGTTACGACAACTTTTTGGTAGTCAGCGACATCAATAAATCCATACATCTTAACTAAACCTGCCGCATCTTTTAAACTTACTAAGTATGTTGGTTTATTATTTAAGTTAATAAGTAATGGGAATGTTGAAACATAGTTCATTTGTTGAACTTGTCCTTGAGCTGATGCCATAGCACTGAATTCTTCAGCACCTGCTACACTGTAGAAAGTTGTATGTCCTGTACGCATATTTGATAGGATAAATCCTAAATTTGATTCATCAGTTAAGACAGATGTAATACCAGTATATAGATATACATCATCATTCATAGCTAAGTAGTTATAGCCTTCAGTTGTATTAACAACATTCTTTTGACCAAAGATGCTATTTAAGAAACCGGCATTATAATTTCCCCAATCATCTACTTGTTCAATAATTAAATCAGCATCATAAGCATTATCTACCCAGTTTGGAACATCTTCCATTTTGTATTTTTTAGATTCTCCTGTTATTGGGTCTAAAATGACAACACCTGTTACACGAGTTTTTAAATTAATTCCTGTATAACTATAAGTTGGTACAACCCAGAATGGATTACCATCATTATCGATTTCAAATTTTGGTTCAGCAAATAGAGTTGTTGGATATTTAAATCTTAAGACACGATTTAAATCTTCACCAAAGAAGGCACTTGGCATGATCTTCATACCTTTATCTAATTTAGTTAATTCTGAATTACCATTAACTGAATTAACAGTAATATATCCTTTTACTCCTTCATTTCGGTTAGATATCCACTTAATAATATCCGCATATTCAAGTGGTGTTACACGAATAATATCATTTTTATAATTTATCTGTGTATATTGATCACTTACATAAAATTGACTTACTAATTCACTCATTTGCCCCATAACACGATCACCTAGCTTTTCACTAGAATCACGATCTAGTAATGGTAGCATTTTAAAATCTACTTCAGCAATATCTTTAGTAAAATCCCCAGATTCATCAACTGTTATACGATGAGCATAACTATTTGCATTAAATATTGGCGAACAAATAAAGTCAATAACCATAATTCCAATTATAATTAAAGTTATAAGTGCTAAAGAAATAGAAGCACATTTTCCTAATTCTACATCGACTTTTGTTGATGATTTTATACGGACAACTTCCTTTGTTGCATCAGCTATGCCAAAGAATAAAGCAAATCCGGCTAAAGCAGCGACAATAAATGCCCAGAATCCTATACTTGTAGGATTGATAGCTGGTAAAAAGAAATAATAAATAAATCCAACAAAGATGATTTCTAAAATACCCGCAATAATATAACCTTTTTTCATAATTCCACCTCTTGCCTATATGATATTACAATAGTAAAATAAAGTAAAGATTTTTTTATTTACAAGATGTTTTTTTTGATTTAGAATAATATTTGTATTTGGAGGGTATAATGATATATTTAGACGTTGATAAATTAGAAAGTATAAATTTTTGTAAAATTATGGATGAAGGAGAACTACATGTTGAAAATGGACTAGCTATAGCTAAAGTTTTAGTTAGTCATAGAAATTCTCAAGGTGAAGAATCACATTATGAAACATATACGATAGTTAAAGAAGTTGTTGATGAATTAATGGGTGGAATCATGAGATATGAACTAGCTAATACTATAGATGATGATTTTAAATTAGCTCAATATGTTGCATCAATAAAGAGATTAGGTAAGCATTTTATCTTTGAAGCTAAATGGGGAATTCCGGGAATTAATGTTTTATCTAATTATCATCATTATGAATATGATAAAGTATCTGATACATTTAAAGATAAGGGAAAACTTGCAGGAAAGCCAACTATGACGAAAAATGGGGATTTAGTCATTATTAATGATTCACAACTTTATTCTTTAAGTAGATGTGAAAATGTTGGCAAGGAATATACAAGAATAGAAGATTGTGATGGATATAGTTTCTTAGTTCAAGATGATATAACAACTACAGAAACAAGCGATTTGCATAACCATTTAATGTTTATTATAAATAGAGATGGTAAGAAAACATCAAAAGTATTTTCAACAAATTTAGGTACATTTACAGAAGATGATTTAAGTGTTCCATATGAGGAAATACGCGAAAAAGAAATAAGAATCTTGGATGATAAATTGAACAATGAAGAAAAAGATGATGGCATTTCAGAAGATAAATTGGCTAAAGAACAAAGATATAAGATGCTTATGAAATTAGCAAGTGGTTATGAGCAATAGATTATTGCTCTCTTTTTATGATAAAATATGTTAAGAGGTAATTAATATGTTTAAAAACA
Source organism: uncultured Bacillota bacterium (assembly GCA_947176475.1). Classification (GTDB taxonomy): domain Bacteria; phylum Bacillota_I; class Bacilli_A; order RF39; family UBA660; genus CAG-582. The sequence goes on along the minus strand of CAMWQX010000003.1, from coordinate 48 downwards.
CATTAGATAATAAACGCTATTATACGTTAAATTGTTTTTATAAAAATA
>CAMWQX010000002.1 GCA_947176475.1 uncultured Bacillota bacterium | reverse complement strand
ATAATCACCTTTCTAATAAAAGTGTTTACATTTAATGAGAAATCATACTAATAAGTTACAAAAGTTATATCATTGTAATAGTATTTTAAGATATCTTTATAGTTTTTGCCCGACTTAGCAAGATAATTAGCTCCATATTGACTCATTCCTACACCATGGCCATAACCACGAGTCTTAATAGTATAAATATTATTATTTAAAGATATATCAAAATCAGTACTACGAAGATTTAAAAGTTTTCTAAATTCGATACCTGTATATTTTTTATTATCAACAAGAACTTCTAAAACATGATGAGTTTCATCGCGAGCATTTATTTTAATATTAGTAAACTCACCAAGTTTTTTTGCTATTTCTTCTTTAGTTAGGGTTATCTCTTTTTCATAATCTTTGGAATCTCTATCCCAATCGGAGGAAACCGATGTAAGATTTCCCTCTTTGAAGACAGATATACTATCTAAGGTACTACCATTGGATGTTGAAAAGTAGAAGGATTTGAACAATGAGTTATCTTTATTCATTACAATGTTCTTAGTAGATTTAACTATTTCACTTATTTTTTTATAGTATTCATCGTACTTGTTTCCCCATTTTTCTTGCATTTGGGTGGAATCTATATAGCATTGGTCTGTTGTATCAGTTAAAACTGTATCTTGGTTATGATCAAGAAGATAATAAGCGTATGTTCGTGAAGCTACGGCTTGGGCTTTTAGGGCTTCTTCATGATACAAAGCAGGCATTTCACAGGCGACAACCCCAATAATATAGTTTTCAATATCAATACTTGTCTTTTCATTATTCTCACTTACTATAGTGATGTTTTTTTCTTCTGGTGGTTTCTTAAATGAATCATTAAAGAATGAAAAAAACCAATATAGATTTAATCCTAATATTGGTACTACTAGTAAACATAGTTTGTTTTTCATAAGCTCTCCTAAAATGCTGATAAAAATATCATTACTATATCATATAAAAAATTCGTTAAAATATAACTAAAAGTCATCACTAAAGCAATATTAAAGAAGCGTGCTTCCCAAATATGGTTCTTTTTAAAGAGATTATTAATGTTTAACCCAGGAACAATGAATGCTCCAACTAATAATGTTAAACCATATAAAACAAGTTTAGATGACATCTGTTTGCTCCAATTTTGCTAATTTTTCTACCCTTCTGATGTGTCTTTCTTCGTTTGAGAAAGGAGATGAGACAAATGTTGTAATTAGTTCAATTATTTGATCTAATGGATAGTTGTAGTTTAATGCGATAACATTAGAATTGTTATCAAATCTTGTTAATTCAGCTTCTTCTGTTGTTGCTACTTTAGCACATCTTATTCCTTTAATTTTATTAGCTGCTATAGACATCCCTATTCCAGTGCGGCATAATAATACGCCAAAGTCTACTTCACTATTTAAATAGGCTTTGCACGTTGCGATAGCAAAGTCTATATAGTCATCTGTTGGAGTGTTAACGGGACTATAATCATGAATTTCATAGCCTTTTTCTTGTAATTTAGCAATTACTTCTTTTTTTATTTCAGCACCTCTATGGTCTGTTGCGATTCCTATTTTCATTTTTTCTTTCCTTCTTTCAATGCATTCTCAAATATTGGTAGTAAACCATAATTATCGTTTCGATGGACAGGTAATTGATATAAGTCATGTCCAGGAAAATCATTTCCTTCAATTAAACAAGGTTCTTTTGGTCCAAGGCAGACATCCCAGCCAACATAGCCTAATTCTGGTACAACTTCGCAAGCATCTTCACATAACTTTTTAACTTTATTCCACATTGGTATTTTAGTTCCGACTATCTTCGTATTAGTCATCGGATGAGTTTCATAAACATTGCCAGACTTATCGATAGCAGGGAAATTAATCATACCTGTTTCAATATCTATTGTTGTTACCATTCCTCCATGATTGAAATTATCAACGACATTGCCATGATTTCCAATTCTAAGAAGTGCTACAACAACTTTTTTGTTTAATGTTACAATTCTTAGAGTGTTAACCGAATTCGGATAGATCTTGTTTAGACAATCGTGTTGAGGTGCTATGTCTTCTACTAATATTTGATCTGTACTTATTAGGTGATTATATAATTCATCTTTTTTATAATCGCTTACCTTTATCTTTTCAACACCTTTACCACATGATAATGATAATGGTTTGACGATTACTTCCTTCTTGCCTTTTAAATATTTCTTAAAATCACTTGCTGATGCTTCTTTAAGGTAAATCCATTCACGATTAAGGTATTTATCAAATAATTTATTAAATAGAGCCTTATCTTCAAATTTATAAGCATATGACATATCATTAAATTCTTTTGTTAAACGATTATTTATACCGCGTGTTACAACAGTGCTTCGCTCCTTATGATTCATTTTATACATTTCAAAAAGATTATAATCAACGTATCCAGCTTGATATTTTAATCCACAATAGATAATATCAAAGAAGATAAATATGCGATTCTTATGATTTTTTTCATGTACAACATTAACTGTTTTAAAAAGGTTACCAAAATTCATCTTTGTTATTCTTTTGGCTAAGTATATTATTTTGCTCATCTTATCACCTACTAATTATATTATACCAGCTCTTCTGGCAATCTCATTAATATCTTGTTCTGTAAAATAAGAACCATACTCTTGTTGCATTGAATTCCAAATTTGGTTAAAATTTCCAACAATTTTATCTGCTCCTTTTAAATCAAGTATACCATTTTGCCTATAGTAATTTATTTTTTTATTTAAAAAATCTGGTAAGATATTCATAACTCTTTTAACCTCACTACTAGGTAATTTTTGTTCACTTAGGGATATCGTAAATAGGCTATCTAGATACCCACAAAAGATTTTGTAAGAGCCAGATCCCATAAATTTATCAAATTCCTCTTCTATATGAAGCTGGTCGAATACAATACCATATAAAAAATCATTAATTTTGTACGTATCTCCATTTGCCATTGTAGTTGTCCCATCAAATATACTAAGTCCTTTATCAACGGCATTTTGATAATTAATAAAACCATTGTTGGAAAAAGCGGCAATTGTTAATCTTGTAATTGAAGTAAAAATTGAATAACCTGTTGTTTCGTTTCCCCAATCATTAAAATTTAATCGTATAATATCATCAACGCTCGTAACTCGACCATTTGAATCAAAACAATTAATAGCCATTGAGGAAATAATATCCATCATAGTTTCATTAAACATTTTTCCATATAGACCAACAAGTTCCCCAGTTTTAGAATCTATTTCTATAATCTTTCCCGAACAATTTTTATGTAAGATACCATTTTTAGTTATACTATTTTCATATAGGAAACCATCATTAGTTATTCTGGCTGATTTATTTGACAACACTTCGTGCAATAAATCAACAAATGAATGACAAAATTCATGGGTTCCCTCATGTTTAATCCACGATAATTGATCATTTCTTGCACCTTTATATCCTAGCATTTCTATAATAATATTTCCATCTTTGTCTGGTCTACATCTTCCTGGAGTTGTGTTATTTAAATATTCAGTAACGGTTCCTTGCGGATAAACATTTACTTGTGATACTCTTTTTTCAAAATAATCTTCAAAAGCTTCTATTCTTCTTGAATTATTTTTTCCAAAAATTAATAGGGCTACATTATTAAATGATTTCTCTATCAAATTTTTATCTAGTTCGCAAGAATAATAATATTTTGTCATAACTATCTACTCCTGTTATTAGTATAGCATGATACTAAAGCAAAAACCATCTTTAAAGAGAATTTGACAATTTTAAAATATTTTTTTATATAATAATTTTGCTTATAAATTTTTAGTAGATTTTTTATTTACAACTCCTTTGTATTATTATATTATTTGGTTAGGAGATGGTTTTATGGCAGCTATTTTAACTCATTACTTAATTGCAGAAAAATATCTAGAAAAATTTAAGAGTTTTGATGAAGAGGATATGATAGCATTTTTTGTTGGAGCAGTTGCAGCGGATACTCCAAATTCTTTAGGAAAGGGTTTTGATGAAAGAGAAGCTTCGCACTTTGGTTCTTCGCCTAGTATGTCCTTATTAGAAAAAGGAAAATTTAACTTAGATGGTGATGTTTTAGACTATAACTCTTTTATTGAAAAATATAAAAATCAATTAGATGATCCATTTATTGAAGGTTATTTATTACATCTTTATACTGACAAGAAATGGTTTAAGGAAATAATAACAGAACTATTAAACAATCATGCTAATGAAATTAATGAAGAGGCAAAGAATGTTTATGATTTGTCTTTTAAAGATGCTATTATGTGGTACACAAAGAACTTGTATCAGACATATAATACTCATGACAGTTTATTTCGCCCATATATAAATTTGGAACATATAAAAAAAATGAGTGATTATGATGTTCAAAAGTGTCCAGTAGATATTATTAATAAGTATGACTTAAAGAGAATGTTAGATGATCTAAAAGCAAAATGCGAAGTTATAGATACTGTAGATGTTTCTAGTAAAGATGAAATGCTGATTTCGCTTGATATTATGCTTTCATTTATTGATGCCTGTGCAATAGAAATGCATGATTCTTATTTTAATAGTTATAAATAAAAAAGATGGCTTAATTGCCATCTTTTATTAATCAAGATTATATTTTTTATTGAATTTTTCAACATTACCAGTTTTTTTACGATTACCTTGGGCACCAGTATAGAATGGATGGCATTCGCTGCAAACTTCAACCATTTGTTCTTCCTTGTTACTTTTAGCTTTAAATGTTGCTCCACAAGCACATTTAAAAGTACACATAACTTGATTTGGATGTATATTCTTTTTCATCTAAATCCTCCTTCCGCCATAACTTAATCTATAAGTTATAGAAATTCATTACTTGATTAGTATATCATATTTAGGGTAAAAATCAAGAATTATTCATCAATTAAACGGATATTTGCTCCAACATTATTTAATTTATCAACAATTTTTTCATATCCTCTTAATAAATGTTCAATATTATAGACAATTGTTGTGCCATCGGCAATCATTCCAGCAACGAGCATACTAGCTCCAGCACGAAGGTCTGTGGCTTTAACTTTACGGCCAACTAATGGAGTTCTTCCTCTTATTAATGCGGTCTTATCAAAAGCTTTGATATCAGCTCCCATATTGTTAAGATGAGGAATATGTCTCAATCGATTTTCATAGATTGTCTCTTCAAAGGCGGATTCTCCTTCACATTGAGTTAAAAAGGTACTCATTGGTTGCCCTAAATCAGTAGGAAAACCAGGATATACAGTTGTTTTTATATTGACTGCTTTTAGATTTTTGGTCTTATTAATAGTTATAGTATCACCTTCAACTAATAGTTGGCATCCAGCATCTTTTAATTTAGAAATTAAAGAATAAATATGTTCTTCGACGATATCAGTTATTTTAAAGTCTTTTCCTAATAATGCACCTATTATTAGGTATGTTCCAGCCTCAATGCGATCTGGTATGACATCTACTTCTCCATTACCTAATTCTTCGACACCTTCTATTTCAATAGTTCCAGAACCTGCTCCCATTACACGAGCACCCATGGAATTTAGGAAAGATGCAACATTGGCGATTTCAGGTTCACGGGCGGCATTGATGATACGTGTTTTTCCCTTGGCTAAAACAGCTGCTAACATGACATTTATGGTTGCACCAACAGATGGAAAATCAAAGAAAATGTCTATTCCTTGAAGTTTATCAACATCCATTTTATAATTTCCACCATTTTCGAGGATAGTTGCTCCCATTCGCTTGAAAGCATCAATATGAAAATCAATAGGACGAGATCCGATTACACACCCTCCTGGGCAAGACATTTCAGCATGTTGAAACCTTCCTAATAGAGAGCCCATAAAATAGTAAGATGCACGTATTTTACTAGCATATTCTTCGGATATTTCTATATTTTTGACATTTTTATTATCGATGGTTAAAACTTCGTCTTCAAAGGTTATGATAGAACCTAGTTCGCGCATCATATCAAGTAGGATGTTAACATCACTGATATCCGGAACATTTCTAATGACACATTTTCCCTTGGTTAGGATAGTGGCAGGTATTAGTGCTACTGCGCTATTTTTCGCTCCACCAATGCGAACACTTCCAGATAATTCTCTTCCACCTTCTATTATTAACTTTTTCATAATATCATCCTTATACATTTTTACTATATAATTAACATTATGTTAAGTCAATAATTTTATGTCAACCCTTTACAAAATGTATCATATTTCTATATATTATAACTTTTTAATAATTCACTTACATAAGTGGTATATTCAACTTCATCTAAATCTTCTTTTTCATCAATTAAGCATAATGGTGGATACATAACGCACCACCAATTTACTCCTTGTTTATGACCTAGATTGATAACAATTGATTCATAATATCCAGCACTGTAATCTACTCCTTTATAATTCTTTGTAGGAAAGTAATTACGACCTATTTTAACTTCATAAGAAGTATTTATTTTGTTTGTATTGATGAATGATGCTAATTCTTGATTAATTTTTTCATAATTATTCTTTAGAATTTCTTCGGCGTTGGCACTTGATTTAGCATCTTTGGTTAAATCAATTAAATATTCTTGCATATGTTTACTTATTTTATTTTTTACTAATTGATCGTTTGCCGAATTCGAACTTGCGACAACACGATATCTAATGGCACTTTCTGGTATTATTATTGAATCACTTTTACTATTTATTATAATTAACATAACTATTGCTACTATTACTAATAATTTTTTCATAAAAAAATTACCCTCTTTCTAATTAAGTAATGGGGTAATTATTTCTATTTTATACATTTATGATAAATAAATATCTATCTCTTGACGCCAAATCCTTTTCAACTAAGATTTTGGCCTTAGGATAAGTCTCTTTAGCAATTTTTTGTAGTGCTTTTCCTTGAGTTTCACCGATTTCAAAAGCTAAGATGCTCTTTTCCTCTAACATGTTTTTAGATTTCTTGATGATATGTTCATAATAATATAATCCTTTATCTTTAGCATATAAAGCCATTTTAGGTTCATATTTAGTTTTAGGATCAATTATTTCGTCATAAGCAATATATGGTGGATTAGATATGATTAAATTATATTTATTAATGGGACTGTATTTAAGCATATTCTTGTGAATGGTTGTTATATCTAATTTATGCTTTTTAAAATTTAAGTTGGCAACACTTAAGGCTTTAGAGGATTTATCTAAAGCAGTAATCGAAAGGGTTGGCATTTCTTTTTTTAAAGCAATACTGATACATCCAGAACCTGTTCCGATATCTAACACAGAAGATTCTTCCATATTATATTTTTTTAGATATTCAAGTGTATGCTCAACTAATCCTTCTGTTTCAAAACGAGGAATTAGGACTTTCTTGTTGACGATTACTTCATAACCATAGAAACTTACATTGCCGATTAAGTATTGAACAGGATAATTCTTACTTACTTTTCTAGCAATTTTTTTAAGTTTCTTTTCCTTATATTTTTGACAAAGTAACTCCCAATCATTTTTATTTATACAACTTGGTTTATTCATTTTCTAATTTTCTTCTTTGATCTTCTGTTATTAGAGCTTCAATAATTGGCTCTAAATCACCATCTACTACACGATCTAGGTTCATTACGGAAAAACCAATACGGTGATCAGTTACACGATTTTGTGGATAATTATATGTTCTTATCTTTTCGGCACGATCTCCTGTACCAATCTTATTACGTCTTTCAGCACCTTCTGCCTCTTCTTTTTCACGCAATTTTAAGTCATATAGTCGCGTTTTCATGATTTTAATAGCGATTTCCTTATTTTTAATTTGGCTTCGCTCAGTTTGTGAATATACAATAATACCTGTTGGTAAATGTGTCAAACGCACAGCAGAGTCAGTAGTATTTACTCCTTGTCCACCACATCCACTAGAACGGGTAATATCGATACGTATCTCATTCATATCTAATTCAAAGTCTAAGTCTTCAGCTTCTGGCATGACTGCTACAGTTGCTGTTGATGTTTGAATTCTTCCTTGAGATTCAGTTTCAGGAACTCTTTGTACACGGTGAGAACCTGATTCGAATTTCAATTTCGAATATACATTATCTCCTTTTATAGAAAATTCAATTTGCGAAAATCCGCCAGCTGTTCCTTCTACTTGGTTGATAATTTCCGTTTTCCAACCCTGTTTTTCAGCATACCTTGTATACATACGATAAAGGTCACCAGCAAAGATATTGGCTTCATCTCCACCAGCCGCTCCACGAATTTCCATAATGATATCTTTTCCATCATTTTCATCTTTAGGAATTAAAAGGATTTCTAACTCTTTATTAAGATTTTCTAATTTTTGTTGATTTTCTTCAAGTTCTAAAGCTGCCATTTCACCCATTTCAGGATCTTTAGCTAATTCCTTAAGTCCTTCTATTTCCTCAGTTAATTTTTTATATTCATTATATTTGTTTATAGTTTCCTCTAAAGAACTCTTCTCTTTAGATAAACTTTTCATTTTATTATAATCACTCAAAATATCAGGATTAGCTAACATCGTTTCTAATTCTTTATATCGAGTTTCAATTATATTTAATCTTTCTATCATATTAATACCTCTTTCTTATTGAATTAAGTTTAAGAAGTATAGCTACATCATGTCTTGTTCTTCTGATTCATCTAAGATAACTAGGTCTTTTAAGTCATCTTCGTCATCGTCATCATCAACTTTGTCATCATCAAAATTGATTTCTGTATCGTCTTCTTCATCTTCAGGAATATCTTCAATTTCTTCTTCTAAACCTAAATCTTCATCCTCTTCTTCATCTTCAATAACAATTTTATGTGTATGGTTAACTCTTAAATCCCAGAACCCTTTTTCTAACATGATAAATCTCTTATCTGTTGATAGAAGTCCAAAGAAATCTCCAATTTTACTTTCGAAGAAAGTTTCTGGTAATTTCATTATTTTTATTACCTCTTCAAAAAGATTTTGAATCTTCATCTTTTTTCCATTTGCCTCTAATACTAGATTGGCTACGTCTGCGTATGAATATTGTTCTAGTTGTTCATCAGTTAATTTAATAGCTTTCATGAATTTAAACCTCCTATTATTTTCACAACATTATATGCTATGTTATGAAAAAATGTCATAACTACTTAAAACAATACTAATTTTATCATAATATATGATGTTGTCAATAAATTTTTTATATTTTTTATGCTCAATTAAAATTAGTATTATTTTCTAATATTTTAGATATATTTCATTTTCTGTAAGTTCGTCCCCAATGTACGTATATTTAATAGTTATTTCTCCTGCTTTTTTGGTTATTTTGGAACTTTCCATAGACATACTAAATTCTAGTCCGTTTTCCATTAGTTTAATATATATTATATTGTTGTTGGGATCGATAGTTAAAGACAGATTATCATCAGTTTTAATGAGTATGTCGTTAATTAAATCGTACTTATATAAAGTATTACCAATTTTAAAATTTATATTATCATTATTGATAAAATATTTAATAGTTTCATTTATCTCTTCCTTTTTATTGGTTATAAGTTTAAAATTAAGCATATTCATAGTATCACCTGCGCATATTTTATCATAAAATGCAGTAAATAAGCCAATATATTAGTGGTGGTTAGTATGAAAGTACTAAAATTTATGTTTAAACTAGCTTTTTTTATGTGTATAGTGGGATGTGTATTTGTAACAGGAGTATATATTTATGCTTATTTTACAGAACCTATATCCATAAAAAGTGCTAATTCACTATACATATATGATAATAAAGACAATTTAGTTATGGAAGGTAGTAATGGATCTGAATGGGTAAAATTGGATAATATCGATGATAAGTTGATAAGTTATATTATTTCCACAGAAGATCAGCACTTTTATCAGCATAAGGGTTTTGATATCTTAAGAATTGCTAAAGTAATGTTTACTAATATTCGGAAAGGTAAGATAACGGCTGGAGCTTCGAGTATTTCTCAGCAATATGTAAAAAATTTGTTTTTAGAGTTTGATCAAACGTGGGAAAGAAAAATTGAAGAAGCTTTTTTAACAATAAGATTAGAAACGCATTATACTAAAGATGAAATTCTTGAGGGTTATCTAAATACAATTTATTTTGGAAATGGAATATATGGGGTTAAAAATGCCTCTCTTTACTATTTCAATAAGGATATAAGTGATATTACAGTGGAAGAGGCAATTATTCTTGCTGGGATTCCTAAAAGTCCGAACAATTATAACCCAGTGGCAAACATTGAATCGGCACGAAAAAGATTTAATTTAGTTGCTAAAACACTTTATGATAATGGCGTATTGGATGATAATACTTATAGTAATTTAGATTTTGACGGGGTCTTTATATTTGGAAAGAAAAGCGTCAATAATTTAGATACATTGATGTATTATCAAGATGCGGTTATTGAGGAATTATATAAATTAAAGAAAATACCAACTAGTTTAATAAAATCGGGAGGTCTTAGAATTTATACTAATTTAGATATGGATACACAAAGAACGATGGAAGAGTCTATCGTTAACCATACCCTTGATGATGATACCCAGATTGCTAGTATAGTTGTCGATCCAGGGTCTTTTAAAGTTTTGGCTTTAGCGGGAGGAAAGAATTATACTAAAAGTCAATATAACCGAGTAACTCAAGCTAAAAGACAAGTTGGTTCAACAATTAAACCTTTTCTTTATTACGCCGCTTTAAACAATGGGATGACAGTATCTAGTACATTCAAATCAGAAGAGACAACTTTTGTATTTTCCGAGAATAAAACATATAGTCCGACCAATTATGGTAATCATTATGGAAATAAAGAGATTTCCATGGCAGCTGCTTTGTCTTATTCTGATAATATATATGCTGTTAAAACACATTTATTTTTGGGAGAACAAACATTGGTTGATGTCTTACATAGTGCTGGTTTAAAAGAGGAAGTAAGTGCTAATCCTTCTTTGGCTTTAGGTGCTAGTGAGATTAATATGTTGGATTATGCTAATGCTTATTCTACCTTGGCTAGTGGTGGTGTTAAAGGTGAGTTATACTTTATTAATCGTGTAGAAGATATAAATGGCAATTTACTTTATGAGCATGAAGAAAGTTCTTATCAAGCTTTAGATCCAAGTATTACCTATATTTTAAATGAGACAATGTGTAATACTTATAATTATTCATTCGTCGATTATAGTAGTCCGACTGTCCTTTATTTGAATGGTAAATTAAGTAGAAAATATGCTTTAAAAAGTGGAACTACGGATAATGATTATTGGATTAGTGGATATAATAGTAAGGGATTAATGCTCGTATGGGCTGGTAATGACATAAATGAGAAAGTATCTAAGAGTTATTCTAAAGCTATTAAAGATATTTGGCTTGATACTATGGAATTTTACGAAAAAGATATGGAAGATACTTGGTATACAATGCCAGAAGATGTTGTTGCTGTACCAATGGATCCAATTTCGGGAAAATATAATGCAAAATCAAATACATTATTTTATTTCTTAGACGGAAGCCAGTCAATTTATATAAATAAAAAAAGAGGATAATTATTTATCCTCTTTATCTATTCTAATAACAAATTGATACATATCATCAAAACTAAATTCTTCAGATTCAATTCCCAAGCCATTGGCTTTGGATTTAGTAATAATCTTTTTAATTTCGGAAACAATATCGTCATTCTTTTCTAGGACGACTTCTACTACTTTTTCGACGACATTTTCTTGTTTTGGTTCTTCTTTCTTAGGTTCGACTTCCGTATCTTCCTCACCAAATATTTCAATATCGTCATCTTCATCTTCGCCATCTAAATTGGCGCTTTTGAAGGGATTGAAGCCGAAACTTAATGTTGAATCCATGTTTGCAGCTTCATTTTCTAAGTTATTAAAGAAAAGTGAATTCTTTTTAGGTTCCCTATTTTCTTGTTTATGATTTTGATAAGAATATAATGGTGTTGGTGTTTCAGACACGAAATCAATAGAATTATTAATAATATCATCAACATCAATATCTATTTTACTATTGGTATTTATACCACCAATTGGATCTAATTTTTTATATGAACCATTGATAATATCAATTTCATCATCTAGTCTTTTTACTGTCCATCTTTCAGATATTATCTTATTTAATAGGTCAACTTGCTTCATTTTGTCAGTTACTTTTAAAAGACTTCTAGCATGTCTTTCACTGATTCTTTCCTTCATTAAGGCATCTTGAACATTTTCGTCTAAATTTAATAACCTTACTTTATTGGCAATAGTTGATTGGCTTATTCCTAGTCTAGCAGCTAATTGATCTTGAGTTACATATTTTCGATCTAATAACTTTTTATAAGATTTTGCTTCCTCGATAGGAGATAAATCTCTTCGATGAGTGTTTTCAATAATTGCAACTTCTGCTGATTCATTGTCATCAAGATCAGAAATAATACATGGAACAGCAGTTAATCCAGCTATTTGAGCAGCTTTAAAACGTCTTTCTCCTGCTATTATTTCATATTTGCCAGCTAATCGTCTTACTACTAGTGGTTGAAATATTCCATGTTCTTTGATTGAAGCAGCTAAGTCATTCAAAGCACTTTGTTCAAACTCTAGACGAGGTTGAAAACGATTTGGAATTATTTCTTCAATATTAATTAATCTTATTTGTGCTTCCATCTTCATGGAACATTCCCCTTTTTATTATCTTATTCTATTTTTATATTACTTTATTTTGGTTTTTTTTTCAATGCTTTTTTCATTTTGTCATAAGTTCTTGGATATTTATCAGGAGTTTTTCCGATTTTTTTAATTTTAATAATAGTTCGCTTAGATTGCTCAATTGGCAAATTAAATACATTGATACTTTCAATGGAGGCCTTTAATTCATTAAGAATATTATTTGATGCTTCGAGTTCTTCCGTTACATCAGCTTTTAAAGGAATAAAGTATCCCCCTACTTTAACTAGTGGCAAACATAACTCGCTTAAAACAGACATTGTTGTTACAGCTCTTGCAGTTACAATGTCATATTCATCTTTGTGATTACGGGCATAATCCTCACTTCGAGCATTAATGGTTTCAATATCTTTTATATCTAATTTTTTTATTAATTCTTCTAAGAATTTAATTTTCTTATTATTAGAATCCATTAAAATAACATGAAGATGGGGAAATATTATCTTTAGAACCATTCCGGGAAAACCAGCACCTGTTCCAATATCTACTAGTGATTTATAGTTATTTAAATCGATATATTTAACTAAAGTTAGGGAATCATAAAAATGTTTTAAATAAACTTCATCTTTAGTCTTAATGGCCGTTAAATTGGTATGTTCATTATATTCTAAGAGAAAATCAGCATAGCTTTCTAATTGGTCAAGTTGAGTTGATGTTACTTTTAAATTTAAATCTTCAATATATTTTATAAAAAGTTCTCTATTCATTATTACTATCCTTGCTATATTCTTTTTTTAAATAAACCGTTAATATAGATATATCGGTTGGATTTACACCACTTATTCGAGTGGCTTGAGCTACGGTTTCTGGTCTAACTGTCTTTAGTTTTTGACGAGCTTCTGATGCAAGATTTAAAATCTTATCATAATCTATATCTTTTGGTATCTTTTTACTTTCAAGTTTTAACATCTTTTCTACTTCTCTTATCGTTTTAGCAATATATCCCTCATACTTAATAGAAATTTCAACCACTTCTAATACTTCTCTGGAATACTCATTAGATAAATATTCAGTAAGATTATCCATCTTTATTTGTGGTCTTTTTAGTAAGTTATAGGCACTTATTCCTGATGAAAGATTAGCTATTTCTAAAGAAGATAAAATATTTTGTGACACATTACTATTATTAATGGTTATATCTTTTAATTCCCTCGTCAATTCTTCAATTTTTTGTTCTTTATTTAGAAGATGTAGATATTGTTCTTCAGATACAACTCCACAGTCATAACCATAGCGGCGAAGTCTTAAATCGGCATTATCATGTCTTAAAATAAGACGATATTCGGCACGAGATGTTAGCAAACGATATGGTTCTTTAGTTCCCTTTGTTACTAAATCATCTATTAACACTCCGATGTATGATTCATTTCTCTTTAAAATTAATGGTTCTTTTCCCTTAAGTTTTAATCCGGCATTGATACCAGCAATAAGTCCTTGTCCAGCAGCCTCTTCATAACCACTTGTTCCATTTATTTGGCCAGCTGTAAATAAGTTTTTGATAACTTTTGTTTCAAGAGAAGGAGTTAATTGTAAAGGATTAATGGCATCATATTCAATAGCATAAGCATATTTTAATATTTTAGCATTTTCTAAACCTACCAAACTGTGAACCATTTTTTCTTGAACATCAATAGGCATTGATGTAGAAAATCCTTGTAAATATAAATCGGGATAGAAATCGCTTTCAGGTTCAAGAAATAGTTGATGTCTTTCTTTATCGGCAAATCTTACAACTTTATCTTCAATAGAAGGACAATATCTTGGCCCTATTCCTTCAGCATACCCGCCATACATCGCCGATTTAGTTAGATTATCTCTGATTATTTGATGAGTTAATTCATTGGTATAAACTAAGTAGCATTTTCGCTGTTTAGTCACATCATATTGAGGCTCGATATCAAAAGAGAATGTCCATGGATGAGCATCACCTAATTCCTCCGTTAACTTGGAATAATCAACAGTAGTTGGATCTATTCTTTGAGGAGTACCAGTTTTTAATCTTTGGATTTCAAAGCCTAATTCTTTTAATTTATCACTTAGGTGTTTGCTAGATGTTTCTCCATGAGGTCCCTCTTCTTTATGGGTGCTTCCAACAAGTATTTTACTTTTTAAATATGTTCCCGTAGTTAAAATTAAGGCATCACATAGATAAGTTTTTCCACTATCACAGATAACACCTTTAATCGTTGCATCTTCAACGATTAAATCTTCAACCATTTCCTCTAAGATATCAAGAGTTTCAATACTTTCTAAAGCTGCAACCATATTTTGAGGATATGTTATTTTATCTCCTTGAGCTCTTAGGGATTTAACAGCAGGACCTTTTCCCGAATTTAACATTTTTATCTGTAAGTGCGATTTATCGGCAATTATTCCCATTAATCCACCTAAAGCATCAATTTCTCTTACGACAATACCCTTTGCCGTTCCACCAATTGATGGATTACATGGCATATCGGCAATATTTTTCTTATTGGAGGTTATTAATGCTGTTTTAAATCCTTGTTTACTAGCAGCGGCCGCAGCTTCACATCCAGCATGTCCTCCTCCTACTACGATAATATCATATTTCATATTAACACATCCTTTAATATTCTAACTTTAATTCTTTTACTTCTTCTCCTCTTAAAGAAATTACTTCATAAAATTCACTTATTTTTTCATCAGCCATCATCGTCAATTCTGATAGATTCATATCTTTGCAATACATTACTTCATCTAAGTATTGAACTTCAAATTTTCTTAGTTCTCGCCAGCCTTTTAAGAAATTATTGTCTTTGTAAAAATATCCAGAAGTTACCATGCGAGTAAATTCTTCATCTTCAAAATGAGCACAATATTTTATTATACGATTGTGATCTTTTTCACCATATTTCTTCATATAATCTTCGGTAAAATGCATAAATTCGACTTGTTCAAATCTTTCGATGCCATCTCTTGTTTTATAGACAGTTACCCATTCTTTATCGGGATCTTTTAGAGAAAGAATTTTTAGTTCATGATCTTCACATTGAGCAATGTATTCCACCCATCCGTTTCTTTCACTTTCGGAAACAAATTCATATCCTTGCGTTTCAAGAAAGGCAATATAATCAGTGAATGGTTCAAATTTTAATAATTCATAATTGTTTTTTGTTAAAAATTTTAGCATAAGTTCCCCCTACTTTCCTAAACAAAATTTAGAGAATAATTCATCTAATAATTCATCTTTATAAGTTGCGCCGATTATTTCCCCTAAATCATCATAAGCTTTTTTAATATCTACGGATATCATCTCCAGTGGCATTTCATCTTCAACACTTTTTAGAGCATTTTCAATAGATTCCAAGGCCGTACGTACTAAGGCGATCTCACGAGCATTGCTTAAAAAGTTGTAATTTTTACTCTTTATTTCATTTAGATTAAACATTTCGATTATTTTTTCCTTTAAGGAATTAAGTCCATTGTGAGTGATGGTGTTTCCATAAACTATGTTAGATGTTTCTAATTTTTTTGTATCTATTTTACTGTCTAGATCGTCTTTGTTGATAAATACTATCTTTTGAACAGTATTTAAGCTTTTTAAGAAGGCACTTTCATCATCGTCAATGTCTTCATTGTTATTTAGAACATAAATGGCTAAATCAGCTTGACTTAGGATTTCTTTACTCTTATCGACACCAATTTTTTCAACGATATCTTCCGTATCACGAATACCAGCGGTATCAATTAAATTAATTTTTATGCCATTTAAGGTAATACTTCCTTCAACGATGTCTCTTGTAGTTCCAGCAATATCAGTTACTATGGCTTTATTTTGATCTAATAAATGATTTAGGATACTACTTTTTCCAACATTAGGTTTACCAACGATGGCAACATCAATTCCATTTTTGATAATTTGCCCTTCTTTACTATGTTTTAATAAGTCATTTAAGTTGTCTTTAATTTTAGTCAATTCGGAGTGGAGGTTATTATGAGTTACTTCAGGATTATCCATTTCTTCGGGAAAATCAAAATTTACTTCTAATTCCGCACTTAATCCAAGAAGAATATCTCTTTGATCAATGATAAGTTTTGAGAGATTTCCTTCAACACGATTTATGGCATATTTACGAGCTTCTTCTGATTCACTTAGAATTAAATCATTAATTCCTTCGGCTTCAATTAAATCAATTCGACCATTTAAGAAGGCTTTTTTACTAAATTCTCCAGGTTCAGCTAGACGGCAGCCATTCATTAGAAGTAATTCTAATACACGATTAGTAGTAGTAATTCCCCCATGACAGTTAATTTCCACGACATCTTCTCTTGTAAAAGTATTAGGTGCACGCATAACTGATACCAATACTTCATCAATTTTTTCATCTTTATCGACGATGAACCCATAATTAAGCGTGTGGGTGTTAACACTCTCTAAATCTTCACCTTGAAATATCTTTTTAACAATTTTAATTACATCAGGACCTGATGAACGAACTATAGAAATCGCCCCTACTCCCAATGCGGTTGATATAGCACATATATTTTCATTCATATATATACCTCCTAAATAATTATAGCATTTTATATAATAAAAAGAGGAATTAATCCTCTTTTGGTTTAACAACTACATGTCTATTTGGTTCTTCTCCAGTAGAAACAGTATAAACCTTAGTATTTTCAGAAAGAATATTATGAATAATTCTTCTCTCATAAGAATTCATATTTTCTAATTCTACTTCTACTTTGGTTCTTGCTACTTCGCGAGCAACATTTTTAGCAAGTCTCTCTAAATACTTAACTTGTTTTTCTTTATAATTTTCGACATCTAATATTAAATATGGATATTGCCCTATTTCATTATAGATTTTTTGCTTAACGACAGTTGTTAAGGCTTGTAGAGTTTGTCCATTTTTACCAATTAAGATCTTATTATTATTAGAATACATTTTTACGGTTATTTGTTTTTCACGAATCTTAGTTTCAAAAGAAACTTCTAAACCCATATCTGTTACTATATCATTTAAATAATCTTTGATATATGAAGCAACATCTTCTAATTTAACAATATGAACACTTACTACTTCTTTTTTTAATAAACCAACTTTTTCTTTTGTTACAAAGTGAAGAGTTTCTTCTTCGCTGGTATTTAATTCACTAAGTGCACTTTCTAATACTTCTTGTTCATTTTTTCCTTCAAAAACTTCAATTTTCATAAAACTAACCTACTTTCTTTTTAGAACTAACATCTGAATTACATTGAATGCATTGGTAACTACCCAATATAGCGCGATGGCTGATGGTAATTGAAATGATGCAATTCCGATAAATACTGTCATAAATATTAACATGTATTTAGTTGTCTTTACTTGTTCTGGGCTTCCACTCATAGAACCCATACTTTGTTTAAATGACAATATGGTAAAGACAATTATTAGAACTAATAAAATTATATAATAGTAATTTCCACTTTGAATACCAACCAATGGTGTTGTTCCTAATTGGAATTTCCAAAAATAGTTTTCAAATATGGCAGGCACCCTATTGATAGCTTCTAGGAAAGCAAAGAATAATGGAAGCTGAATAAATGATACTAAACAGCTACTTATTGGATTAATATTATATTTTTGATATATAGCTAATGTTTCTTGTGATTTTCGCATCATCGATTCTTGATCAGTCTTATTAGCATATTTCTTCTCTATTCTTTCGATCTCTGGTTGAGCATTTTTCATATTCTCTTGTTGTTTAGCCGTCTTTGCTGACATTGGCATCAAGATAAGTCTGATTGCTAAACCAATCAACATTACGGATACACCATAGTTTCCAATAAATTTACCAAGATTTATAATTAACCAAGCTAATGGTCTTACGAATAATCCAACCCATAATCCATTATAGGATTTCTTTTCATAGACTTTCATATTTGTGCATTTTGGTAAATCATCAAGTTTTAATTCCATGCGTTCTTCATTTTTCTTATATAGATCAATTAAATCTTCACTCTCTGGTCGACATAGAATATTTGATGTTAAATTTTGCCCTGTAGCTTCATAAACTACCCTTTTATTTTTATCATCTGTTAGTGTTTTTGTACATCCAGTTAGTGTAACTAAGATAATAGCTACAACTACTAATACTTTCTTTTTCATTGGTTCACCTATTTCTCTAATAAACTTTTTAATTCTCTTTCCATATCTTGAAAAGTTAAATCTAAAAAGTTCTTTTTTACTATTATAATATAATCTTTACTATTTTGAAATAGATTTTTGTTATTATCAATAATTGCGCGCATTTGGCGTTTTACTCTATTTCTGGTTACAGCATTGCCAATTTTTTTACCGACAGCTATACCAAAGCGAGGAAATTTAGGAGTTCTTTCCTTATTATATATGACATAATATTTGTTTTTTAAGTATGGAGCGGTATGAATTAGATTATCAAATTCGCGTTTATCTTTTATTATTTCATAC
>CAMWQX010000001.1 GCA_947176475.1 uncultured Bacillota bacterium | reverse complement strand
GTAAATAATCTTCCCACTTTTTTTAAATGATATTAAAAATTAATAAGGTAATTATACCTAATGAGACTAATATGTTTATTATTAAGAATATCTTATTTATTTTGGTTTTAGAACCTTTAATTATGTAATAAATGTTTAGGCTAACGGCTATTAGGGAAGATGATACTCCCAATATAAGATTAAAAAGGGAAAGCCCGTCTTTACTATAGATAAATAATAACAATATTACATTAATAAGAAAGATATCCATACCAACTTTTTTAGTTTCATTAAATTTCATATTCATCACAAATCTATTATAAAGAAAAAAGACTTGATTAGTCAACTAATTCAAGTCTTACAGTTAGAGCATCGTCTCCAACTCTTTCTTTTAATTTAATGATTCTTGTATATCCACCATTTCTCTCAGCATAACGAGGAGCTAATTCATTAAATATTTTATTAACTACATCTTTATCGTTATGTAAGAAAGCTAAGGCTTTTCTACGAGCAACTAAAGATCCATCTTTTCCATAAGTAATCATTTTTTCAACGAATTTTCTAACTTCTTTAGCACGAGCTTCAGTAGTAGTAACTCCTTCATTCATGATTACATCTTTAGTAATTCCGGCTAATATACTTCTTCTAATTCTAGATTCTCTACTTAATTTTCTATACATTAGTATTTTCCCTCCTTACAATAATGTTAATCGCGGAACTTTAGTCCCATTTCATTAACTTTATCAATAACTTCTTTTAATGATTTCTTACCTAAGTTTCTAATCTTAGTAACTTCTACTTCTCTCTTATCAATTAAATCTTGCATTGTATGAATACCTGCTCTCTTTAAGCAATTGTAAGCTCTAACAGAGAATTCGATTTCTTCAATAGGAGTTTCAAGAGTTTTAGTAATAGTATCAACTTTCTTTTCAGCGATGATACCAGTAATATCAGCGATTTGATTTAAATCAGCAACAATATTTAGGTGTTCAATTAGGATACGGCTAGCTAAGGCCATACATTCTTCTGGTGTAATTGAACCATTTGTATATACATACATGATTAATTTGTCATAATTTTCGTTGTGTCCAACACGAGCATTTTCAACTTCGAAGGCAACTTTTTCTACTGGAGAATAAATTGAATCAATAGGAATTAATCCAACTGTTTCACCGATTGTCTTCTTATTTTCTTTTGCATCAACATATCCACGACCATTATCAACAGTCATCTCAATATCGATTTTTCCACCCTTAACTAAATTACAAATAACTAAATCAGGATTTACGATTTCGATATCAGCATCATGATCAATCATAGCAGCTGTTACAGCGCCTTCTGTAGATGCAGATAATCTCATTACTTTCTTTTCCGTAGAATGATTTTTAACAACAAGAGTTTTAATATTTAAGATGATGTTCATAACATCTTCTCTTACGCCTTCAATCTTTTGGAATTCGTGTAAAACTCCATCGATTTTAACACTAGTAACTGCACTTCCTGGCATACTAGATAGCATTACTCTTCTTAGGGCATTACCAATAGTTGTTCCAAAACCTCTTTCTAAAGGTTCTAGTTCAAATTTACCATAATTCTTACTTTCTACATATTCAGTAATTTTATATTCTGGTTTTTCAAAATTCATATTTAAATCCTCACTCTCTTAATTATAATCTAATTTCTTGGACGTTTTGGTGGTCTACATCCATTATGTGGTACTGGTGTTTCATCGTTAATAGAAGTTATCTCTAGTCCTACAGCTTGTAGTGAACGTATTGCTGTTTCACGTCCTCCACCTAATCCTTTAACAAATACTTCAACTTTAACAACTCCAGCATCCATTGCAGCTTTACCAGCTTGTTCAGCAGCTAATCCTGCAGCATAAGGAGTTTTCTTCTTAGAACCTTTATATCCAATAGTTCCAGATGAAGCCCAGCTTATTGTATTTCCTTCTTTATCAGTAATAGTTACTAATGTATTATTATAAGATGAAGAAATATGAGCTTGTGCTTCAGGTATATTCTTTTTAATTTTTCTTTTTCTTCTATTATAAGCCATATAAATTAACCTCCGTTCAATTATTTACCAACTTTTTTCTTGTTAGCAACAACTTTACCTTTTCCTTTTCTAGTACGAGCATTACTTCTTGTACTTTGTCCATGAACTGGTAAACCTTTTTTATGTCTACTTCCTTGGTATGATCCAATTTCCATTTTCATTTTGATGTTCATTTGAACTTCACGGCGAAGTTCTCCTTCAACAACATAATTATCAACTTCTGATCTTATTTTGCTTTCTTGATCTAAGTCTAAATCTCTAACTTTCATTTCTGGATCAACACCTGCATCTTTACAAATTTTCTTTGCAGTGCTTTGTCCAATACCATAAATAGCAGTTAATCCAATATATAAAGCCTTATCTTTTGGTAATTCGATATTTTTAATACGTGCCATAATCTTTTATCCTCCTAACCTTGTTTTTGTTTGTGTTTTGGATTTTCACAAATAACCATAACTTTACCTTTTCTTCTTATTATTCTACATTTAGGGCAGATTTTCTTAACGCTTGCTCTTACCTTCATAATAAACCTCCATTTATTTTTCTTCTTTTTTTCTATATTTTATTATCCCATGTGTTAAATCAGTTGGTGACAACGCTACTGTAACTCTATCACCTGCTAAAATACGAATCATGTTAAGTCGTATTTTACCAGAAACACGGGCAGTTACAACAACTTTATTATCTAACTCGACAGTATAGATATCATGATTGATGTCGATTACTTTTCCATCGACTTCGATTTTTTGCTCTTTAGCCATTTTTCACTCTCCTGTAAGTATTTCATAACCATCTTCTCGGATGGCAACTGTATGTTCATAGTGCGCTGCAGGACTTCCATCCTCAGTTACTATTGTCCAATCATCATCAAGCATAACAACGTGTCTATCGCCAGCTGTTAACATCGGTTCAACCGCTATTACCATGCCAGTACGTAAGACAACTCCTGAATTATATTTACCATAATTTGGTACATCAGGATCTTCATGTAATTCATGTCCCACACCATGTCCAACCAATTCGCGAATAACGCCTAAGCTGTGTTTTTCAGCATATTGTTGAATTCTTGCTGAAGCATTTCCAAGTGGAACGCCATTTTTAAGTTCTTTTAAGCCTGCATAAAGGGCTTTTTCTGTATGATAAAGTAAGTGTTCTTTTGTTTTATTTACTTTACCTACGGGATAAGACCATGCAGAATCTGAATGATAACCTTTATAAAGTGTGCAGATATCTAAGGTTACAATATCTCCTTCTCTTAGTTGTCTTTCAGAGCCCATTCCGTGGACAACTTCATCATTTATTGATATGCAGATATTACGAGGGAAGCCCTCATAGTTTAAACAACTTGGGACTCCGCCTTGTTCGGTAATAAACCTTCCTGCTTCATCATCTAAGAATTTAGTAGTAACTCCCGGTTTAATGAACTGTTTCATATGTTGATGACACATATATGTAATATGTCCAGATTCTTTAATTATTTTAATCTCATCATCACTATATATATTAATCATTAAATCACTTCTTCTATTTTAGCAAAAGTACTCTCAGGTGTACCACTATTATCAATTATTTTAAGTATACCTAATTCTTTATAATAATTCAATATTGGTTCAACTTCATTAACATATTGATTAAAGCGAATCTTAAATGATTCTTCATTATCATCACTACGAGAAGTTAATTCAACATTGCAATCATCACAGATATTTTCTGTCTTAGGCTTTGTCGCTTCCTCATATCTATTAAAACCACGTCCGCATTTTGGACAAGTTATACGACCTAAGGCACGATGCATTGCTGTTTCTTCATCCATATCAAGATATAAAACAACATCTACTTTCATATTTAATTCTTGCATAATATTCTCTAGCATTTTGCATTGTTCATATTTTCTAGGATATCCATCAAGAATGTAACCTGCTTCATTATCTTTTTGACTTAAGCGTTTTTTTAACAAAGCACTTACTATTTCATTACTGATTAGAATACCTTGTTGCATTTTTTCTTCAATTTCACGTCCAAGTTCTGTTTGTTCAGCAACTTCATTTCTCAATAGATCTCCTGTTGAAACATGAGCAAATCCATATTTTTTTACTAGCAATTCACTTTGTGTTCCCTTTCCTGCTGCAGGGGGAGCAATAAAGATTATATTTTTCATCTTCTATGTCTTCTCTTTCTACTTCCTTGATAACTACGTGACACGATGCTACTTTCAAGTTGTTTATAAGTTTCAAGAGCAACACCAACTACTATTAATAGTCCAGTACCTCCAAGTGTTACTGATTTAGAAATTGATAAACCAGAAACAATGGACATACCAGATATTTTACTAAATATTATTGGAATAGAAGCAATAGCTACTAGAAATAAACTTCCAACAACAGTAAGTCTAGAAATTGTTCCTTTTAAGTATGCAGTTGTTTTTTCTCCAGGAGTTATTCCCGGAATATAGCTTCTATTCTTATCGAGATTTTCACTCATTTCCTTTGGATTAAGTTCCATTAAGGTATAAACATATCCAAAAGCGAATATTAAGATAACATAAAGAATATATCCTGTTAAGGAAGTATATACAATATACTTATCAACAAAATTTCTAAATGCCTCATTATTAATTACTTGTGCAATTAATTGTGGTATGCTTGTAAGTGCGTTTGCGAAGATTACAGGCATAACACTTGCTGAATTTAATTTTAAAGGTATATAAGATTGTTCTTTGGCGTAAGAACTGTCTGTTCTTGTACTATGTTGTATTGGAATTCTTCTTTCACTTATTTGCATGTATACAACACCTATTAAAATAATTAAATAAGCAATGATAAATGCAACAAAAAGGATAATTCCTAAAGCCTTACTTAAGCTATCTGCCATAATAAAGTCTTTAAATGCATCAATAAATGTCGATGGTAAAGTATTAACAATACCTGCCATGATGAACAATGATACACCATTTCCCAATCCTTTATTAGATATTTGATCAGCTAGCCATAGTAATAGAGATGTTCCAGCAGTTAATATAAGGGTTGTCTTTAGGACTTCAGCAGTTGTTCCACCCATAAAGGCAACGGAATATATATAACCTTGAACAAAAGCAAATAGGATACCTAAGTAACGGTTAATTCTATTTATCTTTTGTCTACCGGTAGCTCCTTGTTCTTTTAATTCTTTAAAATATGGAACAATATCCATTTGTAATAATTGCGTAAGAATTGATGCTGTAATATAAGGCATAACTCCTAATGCAAATATTGAAAAAGTCTTTAAACTACCACCACTCATTAGGTTTAATAAATCTAAGAAACCTAAGCTTTGTGTAATTTGCTTTGCGCCAGGAACAATTATATTAGTTCCTAAGGAAAAGACTGTTAACACAAGTAAGGTGAAGTAAATTCTTTTTCGCAAATCTTTATTGTTCGGACTAAATAATCCTTTAAGATTCTTGAACATTTTAAATCACCTCAGCTGTTCCGCCTTTTTCCTCAATCTTAGTAACAGCTTTAGATGAGAATCTATGAGCTCTTACAGTAACCTTCTTTTCTAAATTACCATTAGCAAGTACTTTAATACCAGCTAATTGCTTTTTAACAATTCCTAATTCCTTTAATAGTTCTGGAGTAACTATGTCTCCATCATTGAATCTATTTAAGTCTGATAGATTAATTGTTGCATATTCAGTTCTGAATCTTGCATTGTTAAATCCTCTTTTAGGAACTCTTCTGTATAATGGAGTTTGTCCACCTTCGAACCAAGGTGAAATACTAACACCACTTCTAGACTTTTGACCATTTTCACCACGAGTAGCAGTTTTACCCATTCCTGATCCTGGTCCACGTCCAACTCTTTTTCTTGTTTTAGCTTCTGGAGATTTACTTAAATTTTCTAATTTCATATTATAACTCCTCCACTTTCTTACCACGTAATTCAGCGATTTGTTCAGCTGTACGTTCAGATTTTAATGCTTCTAATGTTGCTTTAGCAACGTTAACTTTAGTATTTGAACCAAGTGATTTAGCAACGATATCTTTAACACCAGCAAGTTCTAATACTGCACGAGCAGCACCACCAGCGATGATACCTGTTCCTTTTGGAGCTGGTTTAATTAAAACTCTAGCTCTTCCACATTCACCGATTGCTTCATGAGGAATAGTACGATTATCTACTAAAGAAACTCTTACTAAGTTTTTATTAGCAGCTTGTAAACCTTTACTAATAGCTTCAGGTACTTCTTTAGCTTTACCTGTTCCAATTCCTACTAAGCCTTTTCCATCTCCTACTACCATAGCAGCAGAGAATTTAAAATCACGTCCACCTTTAGTAACTTTTGTTACTCTTCCGATGTTTATAACTTTTTCATCTAAAAGCTTTTTCTTAGGATCCATTACTTTTTCTTGTCTTGCCATAATTTACCTCCTAAAATTCCAATCCATTTTCACGTGCAGCTTCTGCTAGAGCAGCAACACGACCATGATATTGGTAACCACCTCTATCAAATACTACTGATTTAATTCCAGCTTTTACTGCTTTTTTAGCAATATCAGCACCAACTAATTTAGCACCTTCAGCGTTTCCACCATTTTTTATTTTTAGTTCAACGCTTGAAGAGCTAACTAAGGTAGTACCTTTTTCGTCATCAATAATTTGAGCGAATATTTGAGAATTAGATCTAAATACATTTAATCTTGGACATTCATTAGTTCCAAAAACATTCTTACGAACTCTTGCATGTCTTCTTTGTCTTGCAACGTTTGTTGATTCTTTCTTAATCATATTTTTTCTCCTCCTACCTATTTAGCTGCTTTCTTTCCTTCTTTACGTCTTACGTATTCGCCTTTATAACGTATACCCTTACCTTTATAAGGTTCTGGCTTACGAATCTTACGAATATTAGCCGCAAATTCAGATACTTTTTGTTTATCAATTCCACTTACAGTAATTTCTGTATTGGATACTGCTTCAACAGAAACACCTTCTGGAGCAGTTAATTCAACTGGATGAGAATAACCGGCATTGACAGTTACTTTTTTACCAGCTACGCTGAATTTGTAACCAACACCAACAGCTTCTAATCCTTTTTGGAATCCTTTTGATACACCAGTTAGCATATTAGCAATTAATGCATTTGTTGTACCATGTAGAGATTTAACTCTTTTAGTTTCGTTTTCACGAGTAACATTTAATTTTCCTTCTTCAACAGCAACAGTCATTGTGCTATCAAAAGTGTATGATAATTCTCCTTTAGGTCCCTTAACAGTAATCGTATTATCAGCGATTGTGCAAGTAACACCTTCAGGAATACTTAATACTCTATTTCCTATTCTACTCATAACCAATATTTCCTTGATTACCAAATGTAAGCAAGTACTTCTCCTCCTAGTTTTTTATTTCTAGCATCTCTATCAGTCATAATTCCTTCAGAAGTCGAGATAATTGCAATACCTAATCCATTTAGAACTCTAGGAAGTTCATCATGTTTAGCATATACTCTTAATCCAGATTTAGAAATTCTCTTTAATCCAGTGATTACACGAGTCTTCTTACCTTCAGTATACTTTAAATTAATAGTTAATGTATTACCGTTAGTAGCTTCTGTTAATTTATATTCAGAAATATATCCTTCTTCTTTTAAGATACGAGCTATTTCAACTGTCATCTTAGATCCAAGAACATCAACTGTATCATATTTCATTTGATTTGCATTACGTATTCTTGTAAGCATATCAGCTATTCTATCATTTACCATAACTTACTTCCTTTCTACCAACTAGATTTTTTAACGCCAGGTATTTGTCCTTGATTAGCAAGTTCTCTAAAACAAATACGGCATAAGCCAAACTTACGTAAAACGCCATGAGGACGTCCACATCTTTGGCAACGTGTATATTCTCTAACTTTAAATTTTTGTGGGCGAGAAGCCTTCACAACCATACTTTTCTTAGCCATACAAATACCTACTTTCTAAATGGCATTCCGAAGCCTTTTAATAATTCTAAAGCTTCTTCATTTGTCTTTGCAGTTGTTACAAAAACAATATCCATTCCTCTAATTTTTAACACTTTATCATAATCGATTTCTGGGAAAATTAATTGTTCTTTAATTCCTAATGTATAGTTTCCAAAACCATCGAATGCTTTTGGACTAATACCTCTAAAGTCACGTACACGAGGTAGAGCAACACGAATTAATTTCTCCATGAAATTGTACATATTTTCTCCTCTTAAAGTAACTTTAGTACCAATGCTTTGTCCTTCTCTTAGTTTAAAACCAGCGATGGACTTTTTAGCTTTAGTAATAACAGGTTTTTGACCAGTTATAGTCTCTAGATCAGCAGCAGCAGCTTCAATAAATTTTGAATCATGGCTTGCTTCTCCAGCACCAATATTAATAACGATTTTTTCTAGTTTAGGAACTTGCATTATAGAAGAATAATTGAACTTAGTCATTAAATCCTTCTTAATTTCGTTTTCATATTTTTCTCTTAAACTATTCATTATCTTCACCTACTTCTTTTTTAGTAGTTTTTTTAGTAGTTTTCTTTTCTGTTGTCTTTGCAGTCTTTGTAGCGGATTTTTCTACTTTAGCAGCAGCCTTAGCATTTTTTGATCCTTCAATAACTTTTACATTAGATACATGAATTGGGGCTTCAACACTTACGATGCCACCATTTTCATTCATAGCACTTGGTTTCATATGTTTTTTAACAATATTGATACCACTTACTACAACTTTGTCTTTTTTCTTTAAAGTAACTGTAACAGTACCTTCCTTGCCTTTATCTTTTCCAGCAAGAATTTTTACTTTATCTCCAACTTTAACCTTCATGTTATCCTCCTATAAAACTTCGCTTGCTAAAGATACGATCTTCATGAAGTCTTTTTCACGAAGCTCTCTAGCTACTGGACCAAGAACACGAGTTCCTACTGGACTCTTATCATCCTTGATTAATACACATGCGTTATCACCAAATTTGATAAGCGAACCATCGGCTCTTCTTACTCCTTCTACACTTCTTACAATAACAGCTTTAACTACTTTTCCTTTTTTAACATTTGAATTTGGAATAGCTTTCTTTACAGAAGCAACTACAACATCTCCAATGTTTCCATATTTAACTTTACTTCCACCTAATACGCGGATGACTGAAACCTCACGTGCTCCAGAGTTATCAGCAACTTTTAATCTTGTTTCTTGTTGTATCATAATAACCCTCCTTAAGCAGCTACAGATTCAGTTATAACTTCAACAAGTTCATATCTCTTAGTCTTAGATAATGGTCTTGTAGATAGTAATCTAACTGTATCTCCAACTTTCGCAATATTTTTTTCATCATGAGCAGCATATTTCTTAGAATATTTTACTCTCTTACCATATAGAGGATGCTTTCTATAAGTTTCAACTAAAACAGTAATAGTTTTATCATTGCAAGCACTTACAACAGTACCAATTAATTCAGTTCTTTTAGTTTCGCTCATTATTCTTCTCCTCCTTTATTAGTTTTTTCAGCAATCATTCTTTCTGTTAGAACAGTTTTCATTCTTGCGATATCTTTTCTAGCAGCTCTGATTCTATGAGGTTTCTCTAAAGAAGCAGTAGCTTGCTTTAAACGCATATCAAATAAGTCTCTTTTTAATTCTGCAATCTTCTTGTTGATATCTTCAGTGGACATATTTCTAATTTCACTAGTCTTCATTAGTTTCACCACTTTCTTTCTTTACGAATCTTGTTTGAACACTTAGCTTATGAGAAGCAAGTCTTAAAGCTTCACGAGCCACTTCTTCGCTAACTCCAGCAATTTCAAACATAATTTTACCTTCTTTAACTACAGCAGCCCAATGATCAACGTTACCTTTTCCTGTACCTTGTCTAGTTTCAAGTGGTTGCATTGTTCTTGCTAAGTGTGGGAAGATGTTGATCCAAACATTACCACCACGTTTCATATAACGTGTCATAGCGATACGAGCAGCTTCGATTTGTCTAGCTGTTACATAGCCACCAGTTTTTGCTTGTAATCCATATTCACCGAAATGTAATTCAGTATTTCCTCTAGCATGTCCTTCATAAGAAATTCTGTGAGGTTTACGATATTTAGTTCTTTTTGGCATTAACATCGTCATTACCTCCTTCTTTCTTATTTTTCTTATTTAAGATTTCACCTTTACAAATCCAAACTTTAACACCAAGCTTACCATATGTAGTGTCAGCTTCTGCTGTAGCATAATCTACATCAGATCTAATAGTTTGTAGTGGAACAACTCCATCAATGTACCATTCAGTTCTAGCCATTTCAGCTCCACCAAGTCTACCAGATACAGCAGTTTTAATTCCTTTTGCTCCAGCCTTCATAGTGTTTTTGATAGCTTTCTTTTGAACGTTACGGAAGTTTCCTCTATTCTCGATTTGTTTAGCAATTGATTGAGCAACTAATTCAGCATTTAAGTCTGGGTTTTTGATTTCATTAATAGTAACGAAAACTTCTTCTCCACAAACTTTTTTGATTTTGCTTCTTAGTTTTTCAATATCTTCACCACCGCGTCCGATGATAACACCAGGTTTAGCAGTAGCAATCTTAACATCTACACGATTTTTCTTTCTTTCAATAACGACTTCAGCAACAGCAGCATCTTTTAATTCTTTAGTTAAGAATTCACGAATCTTAATATCATTATTTAATGATTTAACATATTCGCCTTTTTCTGCATACCATTTAGATTGCCAATCTTTATTTACGCCAAGTCTTAATCCTCTAGGGTCTACTTTTTGTCCCATAATTAAGCCTCCTTACCATCACTAACTTTTACAGTTATGTGACTTGTTCTTTTATCTCTTCTGTCTACTTTTGTCTTAGAACCAATTTTTACTCTCTTGTAAACAGGTCCTGGATTAACAAAGCATTCAGATATTACTAAATCTTCTACTTTAGCTCCGAAGTTATTAGTTGCATTAGCCATTGCAGATTCTAATACTTTAAGGATAAGTCTACTAGATTTAGTGTTAGTATTTTTTAAAATTCCAACAGCTGTTGTAGCTTTCTTGCCTCTAACTAAATCCATAGTCATACGACATTTACGAGGAGCTACCATAGCACTTTTATGTATTGCAAATGTTTCCATCTAATAACCTCCTACTTTTGTCCTGCATGTCCGCCAGCTTTACGAGTTAAAGCAAATTCTCCTAATTTATGACCAACCATATCTTCAGTAATATAAACAGGAATAAATTCTTTTCCGTTATGAACTGCGATTGTGTGACCAACAAAATCAGGGAAGATTGTTGAACGGCGTGACCATGTCTTAACAACTTCTTTTTTATTTGATTCGTTTAGTTTTTGAATTTTTTTCATTAGGCTTTCATCAACGAAAGGCCCTTTCTTTAAACTTCTTGCCATAAAATCACCTATTTCTTCTTACTGATAATTAACTTATCAGAAGCTTTCTTTCCTTTACGAGTTTTATATCCAAGAGCTGGTTTACCCCAAGGAGTAACTGGTCCTTTTCTACCGATTGGTGTACGACCTTCACCACCACCATGTGGGTGATCGTTAGGGTTCATAACAGAACCACGGTTTGTAGGACGAATTCCCATATGACGTTTACGTCCAGCTTTTCCAATATTTACTAATTCGAAGTCCTCGTTTCCAACTACACCAATAGTTGCCATACAAGTACCTAAAATCTTTCTTGTTTCGCCACTTTGTAGACGAACAATTACATATTTATCATCTCTACCTAAGATTTGAACGCTTTGACCAGCAGAACGAGCAATTTCTCCACCCTTACCTGGTTTTAATTCAACATTATGAACTAAAGTACCAACAGGAATATTTTGTAATTGCATTGCGTTACCAACTTTGATATCGCAAGCTTCTCCTGATTCGATAATCATACCTACGCTTAATTCTTTAGGAGCGATTATATATCTTTTCTCACCATCTAAATAAGTGATTAAAGCAATGTTTGCATTACGATTTGGATCATATTCGATTGTTGCAACTTTACCAGTTATACCAAACTTATTTCTCTTAAAATCGATAACACGATATTTTCTTTTAGCACCGCCACCAATGTGTTGTACAGTCATTCTACCTTGATTATTACGTCCACCAGTTTTATTTATAGTTTTTAACAAACTTTTTTCTGGTTTATTAGTTGTAATTTCTTCATTGGTTAAAGTAGACATTCCTCTACGACCATTAGTCGTTGGTTTATATTTCTTTATACCCATAAGTAATACCTCCTACTATATTTCTATAGCATAACCGTCAGCTAAAGTAACGATAGCTTTCTTATAAGTTTTTGTTTTTCCAGTGTAACGTCCAACTCTTTTGTCTTTAGCTTTTGTATTAAGAGTTTTTACACTTTCAACTTTAACATTAAATAATCTTTCGATTTCTGTCTTAATTTCAATCTTATTAGCGCTTTTAGCAACCTTGAAAACATAAGTTTTTCCATTTGAAGCTAATGCAGCAGCTTTTTCAGTTATAACAGGAGCAATAATTACATCTTTCATTATTTAAGTGCCTCCTCTACATAATTCATTGTATCTTCATCACAAACAAGGCAGTTTGCATTTATGATATCGTAAACATTAAGTTCATCTGCCATGATGACAGTTGCATATCCTAAGTTTCTCGTTGCTAAATATAAATTTTCAGCATCATGAGTACTTACGAATAATACTTTTCCTTCTAACTTTAATGTTTCTAACATTTGAATAGCATCTTTAGTCTTAGTACTCTTAACTTCTAATGAGTCAACAACTACTAATTTCTTTTCTGCTAACTTTTCTGCTAATGCTGTCTTTAGAGCTAATCTTCTTTCTTTCTTATTCATTTTGAAAGTGTAGCTTCTAGGAGTAGGTCCGAATACAATTCCACCACCTCTATAATGAGGAGCACGAATAGATCCTTGACGAGCATTACCAGTTCCTTTTTGTCTATATGGTTTTCTTCCACCACCTGATACTTCACTACGTCCTTTAGTATCAGCTGTACCTTGTCTTAAAGCGTTCATTTGTAAACGAACAGCTTTAGTTAGAACAATCTCATTACCTTCGATTTTCCAAATTTCATCATTAACATTTATATCTTTTACTTTAGTACCTTTAAGGTCAATTACATTAACTTTTGTCATTGTCTTCTCTCCTTATCTGAAATTACGCTTCAGTAGATTCCTCGACTGTTTCATCAGTTTCAGCAACTTCTAAAGTTTCTTCTGTAGTTTCTTCTACTACTTCTTCAGTTGTATTTTCTGTTTCTGTAACAGTTTCTTCTGCAACTTCTGTAGTAGTTTCTTCAGCTACTTCTTCAACTGCATCAACTACAGTTTCTGGTTTATTAATGATGATTTCCTTTGGTTCTACCTTTCCGCCTTTAACAGCTGAACGAATTAGAACTAAAGAATTTTTAGGTCCTGGAATATTTCCACTTACTAATATGTAGTTATCTTCTACACAAACTTCAATAATTTCAAGATTTTGAATTGTAACAGTTTCAGCTCCCATATGTCCAGCTAACTTTTTACCTTTCAAAACACGCATTGGTCTCATAGTTCCCATTGAACCAGGTCTTCTATGATATCTTGATCCGTGAGTTTCAGGTCCACGTGATTGTCCATGGCGTCTAATAACACCTTGGAAACCTTTACCTTTTGAAGTACCAGTTACATCAACTTTTTCTCCAACTTCGAATGTATCAGCAGCTATAGTACTTCCAAGAGCATAACCTTCAGTAGATTCAACTCTTATTTCCTTTAAGAAGCGCTTAGGAGATACACCTGCTTTTTTTGCATGGCCAATAGCGGCTTTGCTTGCATTTTTTTCTTTCTTGTCAACTACAGCAAGTTGAATTGCGTTATAACCATCAGTTTCAACTGTTTTAACTTGCATTATAACATTTGGTTCAACTTCAACTACAGTAACAGGAATGACTTTTCCATCTGTCGTAAATTTTTCGGTCATACCGATTTTACGTCCTAAGATTCCTTTCTTCATTGTTCTTTCCTCCATTATTTTTTATTACATTGTTTTAATATCGATTTCAACACCACTTGGTAAATCTAAGTGTGCTAGAGCATCCATAGTTTCCTTGCTAGGATCCTTGATGTCGATTAATCTCTTATGTGTACGCATCTCGAATTGCTCACGAGAATCTTTATATTTATGAACTGCCTTTAGTACAGTAATCTTTTGGATTTCTGTAGGTAGAGGTACAGGTCCAGAAATATTTCCACCCGTTCTCTTAACAGTTTCAATGATTCTTGCAGCTGCACTATCAAGAACTCTGTGATCATAAGCTTTTAATCTTATTCTAACTTTTGACATTTACATGTCCTCCCTTCGTCTATATCTTGTATAAACATAGCTCCGTTACAAATTAACCTGAGTACACTATATTATGCAACTCTTCCTAGTGTGTCAGCAACCTTGCACATCACAGCCAGTTAAACTATCAATCATTATACCTTACCTTTATATTAAAATCAACCCTTTTTTATGACTTTTTTTATTTTTTTGTGACAAGTAAATTTATAACTTTTCTATGTAGTTTACACACGAAAAAAGAAGCTTTAGAAAGAAGCTTCTTTATTTATATTGCTTAGGTATTATCCAATCCTTTTCATTTCAGTTTCTTCAAGATTTAGTTGTTCACTAATTTTTTCAAATTCGTATATTCCTTCTTCACCTTGTTTTTCAAAGTATTTTTTAAATTCTCTAAGGATATTATTTTTATCTTCTATACTCATTTCTGTTAATCCCCCTAAATATGTAGATAGGTGTCCTGATAATACCCATAATGATTCACCTTTGTGTTCACGCATAAACTTTTGATATTCTATATGAGATAGATTTTCTCCACTACATAGCCCAGCAAGTTCACTATTGGTCAAAACACCACCAACATCATCAAAGGCACTGGTAATATTATCAAGTCCAATTTGTTTAGAATTGCGATATTTAAATTCTCGCATTGTTATAGCATGTTCTCCTAATCCACGATAAGAATTAAAAACAGCAAATTCTCTAGCAATAGAATCGTGAACGATTGCACATTGTTCAGAATCTAGATATTCTGAAATATTTTCTGATGTTAAGAATGATGTTATTGGAACTCTTCCCGTCATATCCAATAACACAAAACCAGCTTGACGAGTACTATAGTTATATTCTGGACGAATATTAATTCCACATGCTTTTTTTACACGTTTAGCAATTTTTTTTAGTTTATGTTTTATAGCACTGTTTTTTAAAATATATCGTTCTGAATCCAACATCGATTTGGCAGCCACGGCAGCAGCCATACCTCCAGGAATAAATGCAAGCGCACTACCAGGTCCAATTAGTCCTAAGCCTAAAGCGCCTACTGCAGAAATAAGCCCCACATGATTATATAAATTAGCTTTTGCGTTACGAACTTTATTAACTTTCATGGCCATTTCAGTGTAGCCTCTAGAATTATTAACATTTACAGGTTCCATTATATACCCTCTTTCTAAGTTCATTATAACATAACACGCTTTTTGTCAACATAAAAAAAAGGCTAGTTTACGCTGCCTTTAATCCTTTTTCTTCAACTACTAAAGGAACAAATTCAGCAATGTGACCTTCCTTTTCAATTTTATCGATAAATTTTTGAACTTTGCCATCATTTTCTGAGACAAATTCCAATGTACAAGACCCATCATTTAATTTTTTAATAGCTATAACGTTCTTCTTACTCGTTAAGTATTCTAAAGGGGTAGCATATTCATCTTTATGCATAAGATAGTCAATATATGTTTTTTCATCTCTAATCATTTTATGCATCAATTCTAATGTTGCTAAATCTTCCATACTTGGCAAAAAGAAAGATGATACATACCCTTGTTCATCAATTATTCCAGCATTCATCGCCTCATAATCTTTTAAATCGGAATCATAGCTGACATATTCATCAGTCAATTTAGGAAATCCCATATCTTCGTTATCTATTTTTTTGCGATCAAAATCAGGAGATGAGACATATTCTATTGATGCTATAAAGCTACGATGCCCATTAGAAAATAATACTTCGTCCTTGCCTTGGCAGAAAGGATCACGTATCATCCAACCCAATTCATGAAGGCAGAATTCTAATTCACTAGAGAATCGCGTTATTTTATTTTTGTATTCACTCTCGTATTTTGCTTTTAATTCGGAACTAGCTTCAATTGCCGCTTCAGTCATTGTCTCAAATAGACCTTGTAGCTTGTAGAAATATAGTTCACGAAAATTACCATCGGTATCAAATACTCCTGTCATATAACCACCTACTATAATAAGTATAACAATAAATAATAAAAAAATAAAGCCTATTGCTTAGACTTTATTTCATTAATATATGTATTTACTTTATTTGACCACTCACTGCTAGCAGCATATTTGCTTGCCATTTTATCTGGTGTATCTAATCCTTTTAAGTAATAGTTTTTATAAATAATATCTAGATAAGAAGTTATTCCTTCATCTAAAGAATTATATTTGCTATAACTTCCACCACGACAAGATCCGCTTCCCTTTAGACCACCAATGTTATTACATTCAACAGTTAATGTAGAACATTTCCATTTGCATCCAGTCTCTAATAAGACGATAGCTACACTTAAGTATGGGTTTATTCCTGTTCGCTTTGTATAGTTAGCAAAGAAATAACCAGTATTAGTCATATAAGAACCTAATGATTTGTTCAATAAATCAGTTAACTCCGTCAATGTCATACCATCATATATAATAGAACCGTCATCTTCAAATGTTGGAGCTACTAAATAGGGATATTTAGATGGTTCAACATCAACAAATTCTTCTAAATCATCATAACCACTTGTAATGACGTTGGTCAAAGAATTTTCCGCCTTTTTAATAGCTTCTGTTGTTGCAATATTGGGTTTGTTAAGCTCTGTATTTTGATGAGACACTGAACTATTAACTGTACTATTACGATTGCTCAATAAGTATCTATTTATTCCAAAAACAAGTATAATGGCTAAAACAAATGTAGCTACGCCAATACCTATTTGTTTTCCGTATTTAAAAGTCACAATAAAACCTCTATTCTTTTAATATGTTAATATTATAGCATGAGTGGACTTCTTTTTCAACTAATACGAGTTGGCTGTGGGGACAACTTTCTTTAATTCTTTTTTATCTTCAATGAAGCGAACTAAAGGATTTTCATTTGGCATTTCTTCAAAATTATATTTGTTAATAAGCCAATTGACCGCGGTTGCATTTCCCTCTAAGAAACTAATTTCTTCTTTTATGCTATCATGTTGACTGCGGTTTTTACTCATTTCAGCTTCCATCTTTTTGATTTCCGAATTTATTATTTCTTCAGCTGATAGATATTCATCCATATCAATGGATAAGATGTTTCTTTTTTTAGTAATATTGTACAAGGCAGATATAATTATTCTTATGATAGAATCATTTTCTTCGGTAATTTTAATATAATCTTGTTGAATGATATTTAATGCATCTGTTGATAACCCCAAAATAAAACAAGCGAGTAATATTATGAAAACAGATAATGATTCTATGGACATAACAATCAGTACTGATGCTAAAATCATGAGTGCAAATTCTAAAAGAGGTCGTAAAACCCTAAAAAGACTTCTTTTGTTTTCTTTAATACTAAGTATATTGTTAATAATTGCTTTTCTTGTTTCTATTTGATCTAATTCTATATATTTTTTATTTAAAGAATGCTCTAAAGCATCTATTTTTACTTTTAATTCTTCTAGAATAATTAGGTCATCTTTCTTGATATCATCTAAAGACTGCCTAATATGTTGTAATTTCATTTTTTATCCCTCTTCTTGTTGCCGAATTCCATATTATAATATATTATACTAATTGTCAATAGATAAAATGCAAGAAAAAAACAGTTCATTTACGAACTGTCATTTTTTTATTAAATTCCTCTAAATAAGTCTTTTTTCTTAACTAGATATAATGCTACTCCACATATAGATGCGATAATAACAAATTCTAAAATGTAGTCTTCAACTCCAGTTTTTGGACTTTTTACACAAGCAGATTCTCTAGTGATGTCTTCTATTAAAGTACAAGATTCAGGTTGAGTTCCTACTGTTAACCATCTATATTCTTCATCACATGAATAGCATGAGTAATCTTCTTTATTTTCTCTGTCTACACAGTCATATGTCTTATCTAGATATACTACTGGAACATAAGCATAAGTTGTTGCACTGCTTGTTAGTTCTCTTTCGATAGTAATAGATGTTACTTCACGATTTTCATTTTTAGGGAATTTTAAAACCCAAATATAATAGTTGTCGCCTTCTTTTTCAACAGTTTGAGTGTACAACCCTTCTTTTTGGGTTTCGAAAGAAGCCATTGTAGATCCCCAAGTAGCAACGTCTATTGTATATTTGTCCCCATCTTTTGTAGCACCAAATAAATCAATTAGGTCATTTAGGGTAATTAGTGTTAGATTTCCCTCTTCTTGAATTGGTTTAGCATAAGCAAAACCAGCAGCGTTAGCATTGATACTTCCTAAAAGTCCTGGAGCTTGTCCGCCACCTTTATATCCTGGCATATTAGTAAATACTGTACAATCTCCATCGATAGCTTCACAATAAGGAAGACTATGATCATATGAGTATCCAGTTGCCCATACTTTAACAAATTTATCTGTCTTTCCTAGGTCTTCAAGAATAATTGTTCTTGTTCCTGTTGTATCACCTTGATGAGTGTAGAAGTTAACTTCCTCACCTCTTTTATATTCATAACATGAACCATTCTCATTACAATTT
This sequence comes from uncultured Bacillota bacterium, assembly GCA_947176475.1. Classification (GTDB taxonomy): domain Bacteria; phylum Bacillota_I; class Bacilli_A; order RF39; family UBA660; genus CAG-582. Next base: position 5,315 of record CAMWQX010000001.1, on the reverse strand, counting down.
GGATCATTAATAGCCTTAACCATTGTGAACGGAATTACAAGCATTATCATTGTAATAATAGCCATTATTTTTTTCATCCTTTATCACTCCTTTTATTATTTTACCTTCAACTATAATAAATATAACATAAAAAATCAAATTATGCTATATTTTTTCTCATTACGACAATTTTTTTATAAAAAAGAGGAAACTAGTCTGTTTCCTCTACAAGTTCGAAGCGATAGGTTTGTTCAATATCGGGATATTTTTCGTGATCAACTTCGGATAAAAACATATCTAATGGTCTTACCCAAATTTCGCCATCTTCTTCGTGAGTATATACTACGACATCCGCCAAAGTTTCGGAGTCTTTAGCAACACATATTATTTTATGCATTGTTCCTTTAAAGTGACGATATATTTGATTAGCTTTAACTTCTCTATTCATTTGTTTCTTTTTCTTCCTTTACTTCTTCAATTTTCTCTTTTTTCTTGCTCTCAACACTTTCCTTTTTAACAGGTTTAGGTAGGGCATCTTTACGAGATAAATTTAGACGTCCACGATTGTCATATCCTTGGGACATAACGATAATTTCATCGCCAACTTTTACAACGTCAGAAACTTTCTCTACTCTTTCATGAGCAAGTTGAGAAACATGAACTAGCCCTTCACATCCTGGCCATAGTTGAACAAAGCATCCGAAATCTTCAACCTTAACAACTTTAGCAGTATATTTAACACCTGGTTCAACTTCGCGAACGATATTTTTAATCATTTCAGCTGTCTTATTAATTATTTCACGGTTAGTATGATAGATGATTACTTGACCGTCATCATTTAAGTCAACTTTAACAGCATCTTTATCTTGAACTGTTTTAACATTAGATGCTTCTAAGATAATCTTAGTAATTGTTTCTCCACCTTTACCGATAACTTCTTTGATACGATCAGGATTAATCATGAATGTTTCAGTCTTAGGAGCATATTCAGATACATCTTCTCTTGGTTTAGCAATTTGTGCTTCCATAACATCTAAGATTTCCATACGAGCTTTTTTAGCTTGTGCTAATGCCTCTTTTAAGATATCTTTAGTTATGCCTTTAATCTTGATATCCATTTGTAGGGAACAAATACCTTCTCTTGTTCCACCTACTTTAAAGTCCATATCTCCTAAGTGATCTTCCATACCTTGAATATCAGTTAATATGGTATAAGCACTTTCATCTTTACTTGTAATAAGTCCCATAGCAATACCAGCAACAGGTGCTTTAATTGGAACACCTGCGGCCATTAGAGACATACATCCAGCACAGATTGTTGCTTGGCTTGATGAACCATTTGATTCTAGTATTTCTGATACAACACGAACGGTGTATGGAAATTCTTCTTCAGAAGGCATTACTTGTTTTAAACATCTTTCACCTAATGCACCATGTCCGATTTCTCTTCGTCCTGGAGAACCATAGCGACCAGTTTCTCCAACAGAGAATGCTGGAAAGTTATAATGTAACATGAAGTGCTTTTCAGCTTCTAAGCTTACACCATCTAAAACTTGGTATTCATTTAAGGCACCTAGTGTTGTTACAGCTAAGGCTTGCGTTTCTCCTCTTGTAAATAGAGCAGAACCATGAGTTCTTGGTAATAGATCAATTGCTGTAGATAATGGTCTTATTTCATCCATTGCTCTTCCATCAGCACGAGTTTTCTCATCAACCGTAATAGAACGGAAAATGTCATATTCTATTGATTCTAAAATTAACTTAATTTTAGTAGTAAGAATGGTTAATTCTTCCTTATCTAAGTCGGCATTTTCTTCTTCGTATTTAGCAATTACACTTTCCTTGATTTCATCAACTGCAGCATACATTTCCAATTTCTCTTTAATTCTCAATGCTTTATTTAATTTGTCAGCTGCTAATTCGTATACGGCACTTCTTAATTCATCTTCAATTTCCAATTTTTCATATTCCATCTTAGATTCACCAATTTCAGAGGCAATCTTCTCTTGGAATTCACATAATTCTTTAACAGCTTCATGACCAAACATTAAAGCTTCTAGCATATCTTCTTCGCTTGCTTCTTTGGCACCAGCCTCAACCATATTAATAGCTTTCTTGGTTCCTGCAACAGTTAAGTCAATATCAGATACTTCCATTTCATCAGTTGTTGGGTTGATAACAAACTTACCATTTACACGACCAACTTTAACACCAGCAATTGGACCGTCAAAAGGAATCTTAGAAATAGTTGTTGCAAGTGATGAGCCAAACATTGCTGTTAGTTCTGGAGAATTATCAGGATCAACTGATAAAACAGTATTAACAATTTGCACTTCATTTCTAAAATTTTCTGGGAACATTGGACGCATTGGACGGTCAATCATACGAGCAGCTAAGGTTGCAGCATCGGTAGGACGACCTTCTCTTTTAATAAATCCACCAGGAATTTTTCCTACGGAATATAATTTTTCTTGGTATAAAACCATTAATGGAAAGAAATCACTTAGGATATTGGCATTGTTTCCAACAACAGCTGTTGAAAGGATTACAGTATCACCATATCTTACTAATACTGCGCCATGCGCTTGTTTGGCAACTTCACCATGTTCGACAACTAGTTTCCTTCCTCTAAAATCCATTTCAAATACTTTTTTTGTCATTTATACTACCTCACTATTCTATAAAAGAAAAAGACACTAAAAAAATTAGCGCCTACTTTCTTATATTTAATTTTTCGATTAATGTACGATATGATTCAACATTGTTTGCTTTTAAATAGTCAAGTAAACTACGTCTTTTACCAACCTTCATCATTAACCCTCTTTTAGAATGGTAATCATGAATATGTACTTTTAAGTGTTCTGTTAAATCTCTAATTTCTTCAGTAAGAATAGCGATTTGTACTTCAGTAGCACCAGTATCAGTTTCTGATTTACCAAATTCTTTAACTAATTCTGCTTTTCTTTCTTTAGTTACAGCCATGTTAATTTTACCTCCTATTATATATTTTACCGTTTTAACTCAGAAAGAAATCGGAGATTTTCCAAACCGAGTAAAAACTTACTAATACATTATATACTAAAAGTATGAGTAAATGCAATAGTTTATTTTAAATTATTATTTTTGGGGTTTGAATTAACGTTTTCTTCTTATAAGTTCTAAATATGGGATATTGAATAAAATTCGTATATTCCATTATATAATCTCGATCATCTGGAAGTGTACTTTCCATTACACCTATTACATAATCTAACCAATAACGATAAGTATTATAAACATTATATCTAAATGATATATTAAAATGTGTACATCCACACATACATATGCATAAATCGAGATTATGAGCATTGGCAGATTTTATCATATCCGTAACAGCTTCACATGGTTCTAAGCCATAAATAAAGTCAATGTCTGATACATCATAGTCGGTATCAAATTCGGCACGTTCAACGGTTATACCTGGAACATCTGTAGTTATAACGTCGTAATCAATAGCTTTAACAGAGCCACTTGTTTGAGATGCTGCGACCTTTTTGGCAAACGATGGATAAAAACCACATCCAACGTCTAAAAGATGACGATTAATATCATAATGTTTTTTTAGGTATTCTAAATAATTACTATAAATGGTATTACCAACCGCTTCGTATACACCAATTTCCTCATATATCTGACTCATTATATCGACAGCTATGCCATTTTTGAATTCATCTCCCAAAAAGTGACTTTTAATATATTCAAGAGCTTCTTTGGGATATAAGTCTCCATATTTTTCAATATACTCATTAAAAGCCTTGGTAAACTGCAAAACTTGTTCTTTGGAAAATTTTCCCATATTGCCTCCCCCTTTTGTGGTTGATTATTTTATATCATTATTTATATTTAGTCAATAAAAAAGGAAAGAGTGCGCCCCTTTCCAATCTATATAAACGTTATATAACGTACAATATATTTTATGGTAGAAGTATTAAAAAAGTGACTAATTTAGCAAAATTATTTTTAATATTTTATATTTTTATTCTTTAGTTGGTCGATATATTCCGTATAAATCTTGCTAATATCATCGGCAATGTCAGGAAAAGTATTGCAAATACTTTGACATGCAGAATCGATAAATTGTTCATGTTCAAGATTACTTAATTGTCTATTGACTCTTTTTTGGAATATGTCAATCAAGTCTTTTTCACATAAGTGAATATCATAGTGAAATTCACGAGCTAATTCATTGATTTTATCCAAAAGAGAAGGATATAAAAATACTAATCGTTCAAAATCTGGCTGACTAAATTCTCTTCCTAGATTTTTTTTGTAATGTCGCCATTTATCTAATAGATCAGAATCATCCAATGGTATTGAGTTTGGTTTATGGGGATATCTATATATTTTAATTTGACCTTCTTCTTCTAACTTCAAAATGGCAGCATATACACTAGCATAATATTCTTCGCTTATAACATCCACAGCTGTTGTAGATACAACTTCTCGAAATCCCGTCTTGATATCTTTAAATGTTTCATCACTGATGGTATATATAGACGAATCATTAGAATACATTTTTTCGAATGCTCCGGGTATTCTTTCGACTAATTCCCATGCTTCTACATCTTTGCTGAAGTGTCCAATGCTATAAGTTAAGTCATCGCCACATCTTTTACTGAAATGCACAGCTAAAGCTTTTTCTGGTGTTGCATAAACATATGTGCCATGCGTTGATTTTCTTGGCTCGAGTTTTTTTAAATTGTGCTCTTTACTTCCGTGATATAAAATTCCCATATTATTACCTTCTTTTGGTTATTATAACATACGATATGACATCTAGAAATATTTATCAAAGAAGTTCATATTCTCTAGCAATTATTCTATCATCACTACAATATTCAATAATGTATTCGTTATTTTTTCTACAAATAATAATTCCTATTGTTTTATCTTGATTTACTTTTCGCAAATTGTTATCAACGTAATTCATATAAAATTGAATTTGTCCAATATGTTCTTTCTTTAATTCTGTTACCTTTAGTTCTATTACAACATAGCAATTATATTCAATATTATAAAGAAGAAGGTCTATATAGTTATATCTATCACCTATTTTTATTTTATATTCACTATCAATGAAACAAAAACCATTACCTAATTCTTTAAGAAATGATGAAATATCTTCTAAGATAAGTCTTTGAAGAATTCTTTCTGATATTTCTCCGATCCTATTATTATTTTTAATCAAAATTGGATTTTTTACAAAGTCTAAGACATCTAGATTTTCTGTATAGATTAATTTATTTTTTGTAACATCATCTAATCTTCTATATTCACTAGATTTTATTTTATTAATT